>JAAYHP010000037.1 GCA_012735355.1 Lysinibacillus sp.
AGACCCCATTTATTTTCGTGATTTAGTAAAAAACGGCCATCTATATTTAAATCTGTGAAAAATTGAACGATAATTTCTTTTACTTCTTCATCAGAAATTCCTTTTAATTCTTTTATTTCTTCTAGTAGTTCAACAAATGGAATTGCTTCTTTTTTCTCTTCTAAAATTGCATACGTTAAATCTATTAACGACTCTTCTGCTAATTCCTCTTTTGTCATTTCACGAATATTCAACTCGTGCACGCCCTTTCTTTAATACATTACACACGTTATCCATTATATACAATTCATTCTATACTATGCTAGTTTCATTTGTCGTTTTTTATTTTATAAAAATCTTTCATGGCGATTAAAAATAAGTATCCCGACAAAATAAGAAGTGGAATCGCTCCTAATTGTTTATTATACAAAAAGAAGGTTGCAACTAAGCAAGCTAAAATGAAAATATAGTGTCCATATTGTTTCAATTGCAACCCTCCTCTTCTTGTACAAATCATTATAGCCAATTTCATGAAAAAGTTTAAAAATTTGCAACGAGTTTTACAAAAGAAGAGAAAACCTTTTTATTTGCAAAGATTTTTACATGTTTCTACGATATTGACCACCAACTTCATACAATGCTTTTGTAATTTGCCCGAGACTTGCAACTTTTACTGTTTCCATTAATTCTTCAAAAATATTGCCTCCGGATAGAGCCACTTCCTTCAGTTTATTTAATGCTTGTTCACATTGGGCTTCATTGCGCTTTTGGAATTCACGTAAATTTTTAATTTGCAATTCTTTTTCTTCACGAGTTGCACGAGCTACTTCTAAATTATCGATTTCTTCGATAGTAGCGTTCGGATTAATATACGTATTTACACCAATTATCGGCAGTTCGCCAGAATGTTTTAATTGCTCGTAATACATGGATTCTTCTTGAATTTTCCCCCGCTGATATTGGGTTTCCATCGCGCCGAGCACACCACCCCGATCGTTTAGCCGTTCGAATTCTTGTAACACTTTTTCTTCTACTAAATCCGTTAACTCTTCAACGATGAAAGACCCTTGTAGTGGATTTTCATTTTTCGATAAACCATGTTCTTTCGTAATAATCATTTGAATCGCCATCGCTCTTCTTACCGATTCTTCCGTTGGTGTCGTAATGGCTTCATCATAAGCATTTGTGTGGAGCGAGTTACAGTTATCTTGCAACGCCATCAATGCTTGCAAAGTTGTTCGAATATCGTTGAAGGCAATTTCCTGGGCGTGTAAGCTGCGTCCGGACGTTTGCACGTGATATTTTAGCTTTTGGCTTCGTTCATTGGCACCGTATTTATCTCGCATGACAATGGCCCAAATGCGACGAGCCACTCGACCAATGACTGTGTACTCTGGATCAAGGCCGTTAGAGAAGAAGAAAGAAAGGTTTGGTGCAAAGTCATCAATATGCATACCGCGGCTTAAATAGTATTCCACATACGTAAAGCCATTAGCAAGGGTAAAGGCTAGCTGGGAAATTGGATTGGCTCCAGCCTCAGCAATATGATAACCGGAAATCGATACAGAATAGTAGTTGCGCACTTTATGTTTAATAAAGTATTCTTGAATATCTCCCATCATGCGAAGGGCAAATTCCGTTGAGAAGATGCATGTATTTTGCCCTTGGTCTTCTTTTAAAATGTCCGCTTGCACTGTACCCCTTACTACTTGCAATGTTTTTTCCCGAACTTCCGTAAACTCTTCCACCGTTAAGAAACGACCTAACTCTTCTTCTTTCTTTCTTACTTGTTGATCGATGGCTGTGTTCATATACATTGCTAAATTAATTGGGGCTGGACCGTTAATTGTCATAGAAACCGATGTGGACGGATCACACAAATCAAAACCTGCGAACAGTTTTTTCATATCGTCTAAAGAACAAACGCTGACACCAGATTCACCAATTTTTCCGAAAATATCTGGGCGATAATCCGGGTCTTCTCCGTATAATGTAACGGAGTCAAAGGCCGTTGACAAACGTTTTGCCGGGTCGTTTTCTGATAAATAGTGGAATCGTTTATTAGTGCGCTCTGGTGTGCCTTCACCAGCGAATTGGCGCTTCGGATCTTCCCCTTGACGTTTGAAAGGGAATACTCCCGCAGTATACGGGAAGGAACCAGGGACATTTTCTTTGTACACCCAGCGTAAAATCTCCCCATAATCTTTAAATTTCGGCAATGCGACTTTCGGAATTTTCGTTCCAGATAAAGATGTGGAAGTGAGCATTGTGCGAATTTCTTTATCCCGAACTTTCGTGACAAATTCTTCTCCAGCATAAGCCTCTTTTAATTTTTCCCAATTTTCTAAAATTCTTTTCGATTCAGGTGTTAATTCGTTTTTCACACCTTCAGCAAGAGACTCTAGAGACTTAATTAAAGCATCATCTGGATTTTTCTCTTTCAAGACTTCAATGGTACCTTCCAGTTGATAAAGTCTCGTTGCCAGTTCCGCTTGGGCTTTCACCTTTTTATGATAATTGCGCACCGTTTCAACAATTTCAAGCAAGTAATAACGGCGGTCGTTCGGAATAATGACGTCTTGCTTTTCGGTTTTCGAAACGATTTCATAAGAAGTTTTCCAATTGTAGCCGTATTTTTCGTTGATTTTCTTAATTAATGCCGCAAATAAGGAGTTCGTGCCTTTATCGTTAAATTGGCTCGCAATCGTACCAAACACCGGCATATCATCCAGACTTTCTGACCATAGTTCATGGGAACGTTGATATTGTTTTTGCACTTGTCTTAGTGCATCTTCCGAACCTTTTCTCTCGAATTTATTGATAACAATTAAGTCAGCAAAGTCAATCATATCGATTTTTTCCAGTTGAGTTGGCGCGCCGAATTCGCTCGTCATCACATACATGGAAAGGTCGGTATATTTCGTAATTTCTGCATCCCCTTGACCGATTCCGCTCGTTTCCACAAAGATTAAATCGAAACCAGTTGCCTTCACGACATCGAGGATATCACCAATAGCTGCAGATAATTCCGAACGAGATCCACGGGTTGCAAGGCTACGCATATATACCCGCTTATCGAAAATGGCGTTCATGCGAATGCGGTCACCAAGGAGGGCTCCTCCTGTTTTTTGTTTCGTTGGATCCACGGAAAGAATGGCGATTCGTTTATCCGGAAACTCACGGAGGAATCTTCTAACAAGTTCGTCCGTTAACGACGATTTACCCGCTCCTCCTGTTCCAGTGATGCCGACAACCGGAGTTCCTTTATTTAATTTTCGAGCTTGTTTTAGCATTTCTTCAATTTCTGGGTCGCCGCCTATTTCCGCTGCTGTAATTAAATTAGCTAACACTTCCGGGCGTTCAGGTGATAAGTTTTCAAGAAGTTGCAAGTAGTTACCTTTCAACGTTGAAAAGTCTGCACCTTTTAATTTCACATTCACCATGCCTTGTAATCCAAGTTTCAGACCGTCTTCCGGTGAGAAAATGCCAGCAATCCCGTATTCGTGAAGCTCTTTAATTTCACGAGGTAAAATTACCCCTCCTCCTCCACCGTATATTTTGATGTGAGGTGCACCTTTTTCTTTCAGCAAGTCATACATATATTTGAAATATTCCATATGTCCACCTTGATAGGAGGATACGGCTACCGCTTGAGCATCTTCTTGAATCGCTGCGTTAACGACTTCTTCAACAGAACGATTATGTCCAAGATGGATCACTTCTGCACCGCTTGCCTGCAAAATTCTTCGCATAATGTTCACAGACACATCGTGACCATCGAAAAGACTAGATGCCGTTACAAAACGGATATGATGCTTTGGTCGATATACTTCCTTTTTCGTTTGAACTTCTTTAATTTTTTCTACCATAACCTATACCCCTTTCTTTTGAAATTGAACAAAATTCCCGATACGAGTGCGAAAAACACCGCTGTGCAAACGATACCCGTATGCAATTCGCGGTGTTTTTCTCCTCTTATAAACGCAAAATTCCCGATAAGAACATTTTCGTTTGTAATTCAATAAAGTCTTCAATGGCAAAATCTTTATGGAAAGCCCATTTACGGAACGCCCAACTTTGACCTTGAACTACTAAATGATTTGCGGCTAAATATATTTCTTTATCTGATAATGTAATTTCCCCTGATTTTACGCAGTTGTGTAATATTTTTTCAAACAGCGATACCATCTCTAGTTCTTTCCTCAAAACATATTGCATCGCTTCCTTTGGTAACGATTTTGTTTCTTGATACATGATAGTGAATTCATCTACCATGCTATCGATTAACAAGAAATATTGTTTGATTGCTTCTTTCAACTCTTCTATCGTTCCAGATTGGGATGAAATTTCTGAAATACGCACCATTACTTTCGTGTAGATGTGGTCACAAACTAAGTAGAGCACATCTTCTTTCGTGCGTATATATTCGTACAATGTTCCAATACTAAACCCGGCAGCTTTGGCAATTTCTCTTGTTGTTGCACGATAAAAGCCCTTTTCTTTAAATAATTTCACGCTCGCCTCAATGATTTGTTGGCGTCTCAATTCAATTAGACTTTCATCTTTGACGGAAGTTTGTACGACAAGTTGTTCTTTTTTACTCATGGATTACTTCGTCAACATGCGAGAGATTACAAGTCTTTGAATCTCTTGCGTTCCTTCATAGATTTGAGTGATGTTTGCATCCCTCATAAAACGTTCTACCGGATATTCTTTCGTATAGCCGTACCCGCCAAAGATTTGCACAGCATCCGTTGTCACTTTCATCGCTGTATCTCCTGCCATTAATTTTGCCATTGCACTTGCCTTTCCATAAGGCAGATTGTTCGATTCTAGCCAAGCTGCTTGATATGTTAATAGTCTTGAGGCTTCTACAGCTGTTGCCATGTCTGCTAGTTTAAATGAAATGCCTTGATTTGCGGCAATCGGTTTACCGAATTGCTCCCGTTCTTGTGCATAGCGCACCGCTTCATCTAACGCCCCTTGTGCGATTCCTACCGCCTGCGCTGCAATACCATTACGACCCCCATCTAACGTTTGCATGGCGATTTTGAATCCTTGACCTTCTTCACCAAGCAAGTTTTCCTTTGGTACACGGCAGTTATCAAAAATGATTTCTGTCGTAGGCGATGAACGGATTCCCATCTTATCTTCTTTTTTACCTACTTGGAATCCTGGGAAGCTCGATTCTACGATAAAGGCACTAACTCCTCTCGTTTTTGCTTCCGGATTTGTTAAAGCAAAAACAATGTAAATATCAGCAATTCCACCGTTTGTGATGAAGATTTTTGAACCGTTTAACACATATTCATCTCCATCAAGAGTTGCCGTTGTTTTCATCCCTCCCGCATCACTTCCTGAACCGGGCTCAGTTAAGCAGTATGCTCCGATTTTACTTCCTTCAGCCATTGGACGAAGATATTTTTGTTTTTGTTCTTCCGTACCGAATTTGTACACTGGCCAGCCTGCCAAAGAAGTGTGAGCAGATAAAGTGACTCCAGTGGATGCACAAACACGGGAAAGCTCTTCAACGGCGATAACATAAGCTAAGTAGTCAAAGCCCGCGCCACCGTATTCCTCCGGCCAAGGAATTCCCGCTAGGCCGAGTTCAGCAATTTTATCCCAAATTTCTCTATCAAAGCGAGCTTCTTCATCTCGCTCTTGTGCAGTTGGTGCCACTTCATTTAGTGCAAAATCTCGAACCATTTCTCGTAATTGTTGGTGTTCTTCAGATAATTGGAAATTCATAGTGATCCTCCTTTATTTCATATCCTTCGCACCTTACAAATGTTTACTAATGACGATGCGTTGGATTTCACTCGTTCCTTCATAAATTTCTGTAATTTTTGCATCGCGGAAATAACGTTCTACCGGATAGTCTTTCGTGTATCCGTAACCACCAAATACTTGAACCGCATCAATCGCTACTTCCATCGCTGTTTTCGATGCGAACAACTTCGCCATCGATGCTTCTTTTCCACAAGGTAACCCTTTTGAACGTAAATCCGCTGCTCGGTACACTAATAGCTTTGATGCTTCCACCGCTGTTGCCATATCCGCTAGTTTAAAGGCGATCCCTTGGTTGTGGGAAATCGGTTTGCCAAATTGCTGTCTTTCATTAGCATATTGTACCGCCGCATCCAGTGCTGCTTCTGCAATACCGAGAGATTGAGCGGCGATACCAATGCGTCCCACATCTAAATTCGCCATGGCAATTTTAAATCCTTCGCCTTCTTCACCTAGGCGGTTTTCTATCGGCACAGCCATATTATCGAAGCTGATTTCAACCGTCCTAGAACCGTGTAATCCCATTTTTTGTTCATCTTTTCCAACGATGAGTCCTGGTGTATCTTTTTCTACGATAAATGCCGTAATCCCGCGGGATCCTTTTTCCGGGTCTGTTTTTGCAAAAACGATATACACATCCGCTTCTCCACCATTCGTGATGAAGATTTTCGATCCGTTTAGAATATATTTGTCACCTTTCTTCACAGCCCTCGTTTTTAATGAAGCAGCATCGCTTCCAGCGGATGGTTCCGTTAAGCAAAAAGCTCCTAAATATTCGCCTGAAGCTAGTTTCGGAACGTATTTTTTCTTTTGATCTTCCGTTCCAAAATAAAGAATCGGATTTGTGCCGACGGAAGTATGGACAGATAAAATAACGCCGACGACAGCGCTTACTTTCGAAAGTTCGTTTATGGCGATAATGTAAGAAACAAAATCCATTGCTGCACCGCCATATTTTTCTGGAACGGTGATTCCCATTAATCCTAGTTCCCCCATTTTATTGAGTATCGGACGGGGTAATTGTCCCGCTTCCATTTTTTCAATAAAAGGAGGGATTTCTTTCTGGGCAAATTCCCGAACCATGTTGCGCATCATTTGTTGTTCTTCAGCGAAATGGAAATTCATTCGCATCCACTCCTATTCATATACGTAGAAGCCGCGACCTGTTTTTCTTCCTAACCATCCTGCTGCAACGTATTTACGTAAGAGTGGACATGGGCGATATTTGCTATCTCCTAAACCTTCATGCAAGATTTCCATAATGTAAAGACACGTATCTAAACCGATGAAATCTGCTAAAGTGAGTGGGCCCATCGGATGGTTCAAACCGAGCTTCATGAAA
>JAAYHP010000262.1 GCA_012735355.1 Lysinibacillus sp.
GTTTAAAGTGGTAAATTAATATTGTAAACGTAATAAAATAGCCTTTTTTAATTTCAGAACATTCCCAATGTTATTGACTCTTAAACTACGAGCATGTAATATTACGTTAAACTCAAACTTGAATTGAATATTAAATATAGTAATTTTTCATTCAGAAACATTGAGTTAACTTAAAGATTTTGGGGGGAAAGACGAATGAAAAGTAGCATGAAAAAACTATCATTCTTACTATTTGGTTTAGTTTTACTTCTAGCTGCATGTGGCGGTGGAGGAGATAATGCATCTCAATCCACAACTACTGAAGGTAATAAAGAAAATGGAACTACAGAAGAGACAAAGAAATTTAAAATTGGTGTAACACAAATTGTTGAACACCCATCTTTAAACGCAGCATACCAAGGTTTCCAAGATGCCCTTAAAGATGCTGGTCTTGAAGTAGAATATGATTATCAAAATGCACTTGGTGATAATAGTTTAAATACTCAAATCGCTCAAAACTTAGCAAGTGCTGGAGTAGATTTAATTTTTGCGAACTCCACTCCATCTGCACAAGCTGCCAAAAACGTTACATCTGATATTCCTATTATCTTTACTTCTGTAACAGACCCTGTGGAAGCTCAATTAATCGACTCTATTGAAGCACCTGGTGCAAACGTAACAGGTACAATTGACTTACACCCAGATGTGATTCAAACAACAGTTGAATTCATGAAAAATGAATTAGGCGTTGAATCTATCGGTATGGTTTACAATGCTGGTGAGCCAAACTCAGTTGCGCAAGTAAACCAAGTAAAAGCAGTTGCAGAACCTCTTGGCATGAAAGTAGAAGGTGCAACAGTATCACAAAGTTCTGAAATTACACAAGCGGCTGAATCTTTACTAGGTAAAGTAGATGCTTTCTATATCATTACAGACAACACAGTTGTATCTGCTCTTGAATCAGTTATTCAAGTAGCAAACGATAATAAACTTCCACTTGTTGTTGGTGAGTTAGACTCAGTAAGACGTGGCGGACTTTTAGCCTTTGGTTTCGAGTACTATGATATCGGTTACCAAGCTGGTGAAATGGCTGCGAAAATCTTAAAAGGTGAAGCAACACCTGCAGATATTCCAGCTGAATACCCAGAAAGTCTAAACTTAGTAATTAACAAAGACACTGCTGAACACCTAGGTCTTGAAGTGAAAGACGAGTGGGAAGCTGAGCTTGTTGAAACACAACAAGCAGAAAATTAAAATATATATCTTTTAATGTGTTAGGAGAGATGATTCAAATATGTTTACAGCAATGTTCGGTTCAGTTGAGCAAGGAATCATCTACGCAATTATGGCACTCGGAGTGTATCTAACATTCCGAGTGTTAGATTTTCCGGATTTGACGGTAGATGGTAGCTTTGTTACGGGTGCAGCGACAGCGGCTACAATGATCGTTCTAGGTTATCACCCAATTTTAGCTACGCTAGCGGCAATAGTTGCTGGATTTATTGCAGGATGTATTACAGGATTATTACATACGAAAGGTAACATTAATCCACTCCTTGCCGGAATCATTATGATGATTGGACTTTATTCAATTAACTTACGAATAATGGGCTTTTCCAAAGAGGGAGTCACAAGTCTTCCAAACGTTCCTTTATTAAATAGCGATACAATTTTCACTCAATTCGCAAACTTTTGGGAACTTTTAGGCATCGATGCGATGATGACGAACTTGATGAAAAGTTTAGGAGTAGAAAATCCACCACAAACTTGGGGAACACTTTTTGTGGTAATTATTCTTACAGTGATTCTCAAGTTTGTCGTAGATTGGTTCCTAAAGACAGAGATAGGGCTTGCAATACGAGCAACTGGGGATAACAGAAGAATGATTCGCAGCTTTTCTGCTAATACGGATCATTTAATCATTTTAGGAGTTGGATTATCCAACGGCTTAGTAGCTTTAGCAGGAGCTTTAATTGCCCAATACAATAAATATTCAGATGCGACGATGGGGATCGGGATGATTACAGTTGGTCTAGCATCTGTCATTATCGGTGAAGCAATTTTCGGTACAAAATCCATTATGCGAACAACTTTTGCTGTTATTATCGGGGCAATTATTTATCGTATCGTGCTTGCGATTGCACTTCGCGTACCGTTCCTCGATGCAAGTGACATGAAAATGATTACGGCAGTCATCGTAATTTTAGCGTTAATTGTGCCACAAATGATTGACAAGCGAAAAGATAAGAAGCGGAAAGCGAAACGACTTCAAGAGCGAATGGCGTCAGCTCAGCAAGGAGGCGATCACCTTGCTTAAGCTCGATGGTATTAATAAAATTTTCAATGAAGGTACCCCTGACGAAAAAGTGGCGCTAGAAAATATTCATTTGCATTTAAAGCCTGGTGATTTCGTTACCGTAATCGGTAGTAATGGTGCCGGAAAATCAACAATGATGAACATGATTTCAGGGGCATTAATGCCGGATCTCGGGAAAGTATGGATTGATGGTAATGACGTAACCAGTTTGCCAGAATATCAACGTTCTCGCTATATCGGACGAGTTTTCCAAGATCCGATGGCCGGGACAGCACCTTCTATGACGATTGAAGAAAACTTGGCCCTCGCTTATTCAAGGAATGCGAAGCGCACGTTGCGTTTAGGAGTAAACCGAAACCGCCGTGATTTCTTCCGCACATCCCTTGAAAAATTAGGCTTAAATCTAGAAAATCGTTTAAATGCGAAAGTAGGGTTGCTTTCTGGTGGGGAAAGACAAGCATTGTCACTATAGATGGCAACCTTCACTCAACCATCCATTTTGCTACTAGACGAACATACCGCTGCCCTTGACCCTTCTCGCGCTGAACTGATTACGAACTTAACGAAACAGTTAGTAGATGAGAATAATTTAACGACGTTGATGGTAACCCATAACATGCAACAGGCCATCGATTTAGGAAACCGTTTAATCATGATGGATAAAGGTCAAATCATTTTAGAAGTAGATGAAGACAAAAAACCTAGCTTAACAATCCCAGACTTAATGGCAGAATTCGAACGCATCCGTGGTGAAAAAATGAGCTCTGACCGAACGTTGTTGGGATAAAATTTGATTTTTGGTTTTAAAATCAAAAGAGGTTGGGACAAAAGTAAA
>JAAYHP010000263.1 GCA_012735355.1 Lysinibacillus sp.
ATGGTTCCATTACCCTTGTTGTTCACGATAAACAAATTGTACAAATTGATAAAAATGAAAAAATCAGAATTAAATGAAAAGGGAAAAAGTTCGATTTATGCAATTTGCGTAAACGAACTTTTTTTGATTTTCGTTTATACTATTATGGAACAGGTAAATTTACCATATGTATTGTTGTAAAATAAGGTAAAATAGGTGTGAATGATGATTAAAATTGGTTTAACTGGATGGAGTGACCATCCTTCCCTTTATAATACAAATTCTACAAAAAATAAATTGTTTGATTATAGTGGACATTTTCCGATTGTGGAAGTGGACACTTCCTTTTATGCGATTCCCTCAATAAAAAATATTGAAAAATGGGTTTCAGAAACACCGAAAGATTTCCGATTTATTGTGAAAGCTTATCAAGGTATGACAGGTCATTTAAGGGAAGACAATCCTTATGAAACGATAGATGAGATGTTTCAAGCCTTTCGTGATTGTTTAATGGCTTTCCAAAAGGCAAACAAGTTAGGAATGGTGTTAGTACAATTTCCTCCTTGGTATGACTGCACATCAAAAAATGTTCAATATATTCGATATGTGAAGGAGCAATTGCGCGGATATCCTATTGCCATTGAGTTTCGCAACCAAACTTGGTTTCATGGAATTAATCGTCAAAGAACCATTCAATTTTTAAAAGAAAATGGTCTTATACATACGGTTTGTGACGAGCCTCAAGCAGGTATAGGTTCTGTACCCTTTGTGCTTGAAACAACATCGAATAAAGCCCTTGTCCGAATTCATGGACGCAATGTCTATGGATGGAGAAATTCTGGTATTCATACCAACTGGAGGGAAGTTCGTTTTTTATATGATTATAATGAAGTGGAATTGATTGAATTAGCGGATAAAATAAAACAATTAGAAATGAAGTGTGAGGAAGTTTATGTGTTGTTTAATAATAATTCCGGTCACCACGCAGCGTCCAATGCAAAACAACTGCAACAAATATTAAACATTCGATTTGAAGGACTTTCTCCAAAGCAATTAAACTTATTTGAAGGAGAATTTTAATGGAATTTTTATTGTTAGCAATTATTGCTCTTTGTGCAGGGATTCTTGGAGCCCTTGCTGGGTTAGGAGGAGGGGCTATTTTAATTCCAGCCACATTGTTTATCGGACTAAATTTAGGATATATACCCCATATAACCCCACAAAGAGTTGTTGGATTGTCAGTCATCATGATGATTTTTACCGGACTTTCATCCACATTGTCGTATATGAAATCAAAAACGGTAGATTATAAAAGTGGCTTTATTTTCTTTTTAGGTAGTATTCCAGGAACGATTTTAGGTGCTTGGATAAATAAAGGATTAGATTTGCCTTCTTTTAATTTGTATTTCGGCATACTATTAGTTTTATTATCCACAGTTTTGCTCGTAAGAGATAAATTAAAGCCCATCAATTGGTTTGTGGAGCGGGGAATAAAACGAGAGTATGTAGATCGGAACGGTACCACCCATATTTATGGCTATCCTATTTGGTTTGCATTACTCCTTACCTTCGTGGTTGGACTAATGTCAGGGTTATTCGGGATTGGTGGCGGTTCACTATTAGTACCTGCCATGCTGTTATTGTTCCAATTTCCTCCCCACGTGGCAGTGTCGACTTCCATGTTTATGGTATTTTTAACTTCGATAGTAAACTCGATAAGCCATATTTCTTTAGGAAATGTGCCATGGCTACATACGATTCCCGTTATTATTGGTGCATACATAGGTGCAAAAATGGGTGCAGCAATCAATAAAAAAATGAAATCTGAAACGCTTGTCTTTGCCCTTCGTATCATATTATTATTACTAGGTCTTCGCTCCATTTACAACGGATTATTTTAACGTGTCGATTGTTATGATTATTTAAAAGATGGTGATCAATTTGCTTGAAACTATTCATTTTTATCATACAAATGATATACATAGCCATTTTGAATATTGGAAAAGATCTCAATATTTTATTCGTAAAGAGCGCCTCGCTTATGCAAAACGAGGAGAGGTGAGTTTTTTATTTGATATTGGAGATCACCTAGACCGCTCAAACATTTATACGGAAGCAACACTTGGTTTAGGAAATGTAAAGCTTTTAAATGAATCGCAATATGATGTCGTAACAATCGGCAATAATGAAGGGATTACTTTGTCCTTTGATGAACTGTATCATCTATATGATGATGCTAACTTCGATGTAGTAGTAGCAAATTTACAAGTTAAAAATGGAGAAAATCCAAAATGGCTTAAACCATATACGATTTTGCGAACGAAATATGGAACTAAAATCGGAGTAATCGGCGCGACAGCGTTTTTTGAAATGTTTTATAAAGAGATGAACTGGAATATTTTTGAGCCGAGAGAAAAAATTATATCGATAGCAAAAGAACTGAGAGATCAGGTTGATATTTTATGTTGTTTATCACATTTAGGGATAACAGAAGATGAATTATTAGCCGAAGAATGTCCACAATTAGATGTAATTTTTGGCTCTCACACCCATCATTTTTTCGAAAATGGAAAAATGGTGAATGGGGTACTACTTACTGGATGTGGGAAGTTTGGAGCATATACTGGACATTTAACAATTCAATTTGATCATTGCAATCGTAAAATTGTAAAAAAAGAAGAGATTGTCATTGACAATGCATTATTGCCAACATTAGAAGGTGAAATAGAATTTTTAGAAGTGCTATATAATACCGGGAAAGAATTATTAAGTGAGACGGTTTTTCAGACGACGAAAAGCTACAATAAAGAATGGTTCCATCATTCCCAGTTATCAAGACTTTTCGCAGAAGCGGTTTTAGAATTTACTGGTGCGGATTGCGCGATGTTTAATGCGGGGATTTTCCTTGAAGGTTTAAAAAGAGGAAATATATCAAGATATGATATTCATAAAATTTTACCTCACCCAATTAATATTTGCGTGATAGAATTAACGGGTACCCAGTTAAGAGAAGTATTTTTACAATCTAAAAATGATGAATGGTCAATGTTAGAATTAAAAGGATTAGGATTTAGGGGATTGATTTTTGGCTAAATATTAACTTATGACTTTTCCATTAATAAAAATCGTGAATTGATTGTAAAAGGAGAAGTAAGCGATTTAAATAAAACTTATCGATTAGCAACCCTCGATATGTTTACTTTTGGGTACTTTTTCCCGAACTTTAAGTACGCCAAAAAGAAGTATTATTTACCCTTTTTTTTAAGAGATATTTTATTGGAATATGGGAAAAAGAACTTAAATTGACTTTGATTTGTTAAATCTTTCTAATAATATATTGCATACTGTAGGATATTATTAGACAATAATATTTGACAATATGATTAACCGTCAGAATGGGGTATAAACATGCGACTCATTTCGATTAACTCAGCTAGACCAGGAATGAAAGTGGGAAGAGCGATTTGGAATGAAGTAGGGCACCCGCTACTTCAAAAAGATGTTACGATCACCGATGCTATCATTCGAAGATTAAAACAAATGAATATTCAATACATTTATATTGAAGATGAAATTTCAAAAGGGATAGAAATCCAAGAAACTATACCCTTTGAGAAAAGAAAGAAAGCAGTCACACAAATTGCTAATACGTTTCAGCAAGTAAAAGGATTGGATGCTCGTAAAGCAGCATTCGTGCTAGATAAGCAATCGAAAATTATAGGAAATGTTGTTGAGGACTTGTTGGATTCCATTTTAAATAGCAAGGACATGTTGACGGTTTTAACGGATACGTTTCTTTACGATGAGGCATTATTCCACCATTCTTTTAATGTAGCACTATACTCCATAGCAATTGCCAAAGAGCTCGGGTACGGAGTTGAAGATTTACGAACCATTGGAACTGGCGCATTATTGCATGATGTAGGAAAAATGGTTGTACCTGTAAAGATTTTACAGAAGCCTTGTCAATTAACAGATGAAGAATATGAAATTATGAAACAGCATACTCGATACGGCTTTGATATTTTACGAAATTTACATACTGTTTCCCTTTTAGTTGCTCACTGTGCTTTCCAGCATCATGAACGGCTTGATGGAAGCGGGTATCCGAGAGGATTAGTTGATTATGAGATTCACCCTTATGCAAAAATTATTGCAGTGGCAGACGTTTTTGATGCAGTAACATCTGAACGGGTATATAGGGAAAAATTGCTTCCATTTCAAGGGATAGCTCTCATCCAATCGGGTAGTGGTACCCTTTATGAAAAACGAATTGTGGAAGCTTTCAAAAGAAGTGTCGTTCATTATCAAAATGGAACGGTTGTGTATTTATCCGATGGTCGGAGAGGAATTGTTGTAAAACAAAACGAAAATAATTCTGCACTTCCATGGGTACGAATTTTTGAGGAAAATGGTACTCTAATAAGCTCTACATATTTAATTAATTTAGAAGATAGCCCAAGGGTGTTTATTCGAAAAGTTGAAACCGAATACTTTGAGTACGTTGAATAGTAGACTCTTCCTGTTCATACATTGGGAATAGGAGGAGATTTTTTGTTTTCTCGTAGACCCCGTAGAATGATGTTTCGAAGGCCTAGAAGAAAAAGGGGATTAAACCGTTTTGCATTATTTTTACTAAGTTTTGTTGTAACGGTGGTATTATTTTTATATTTTTTAAATTCCCGTTTAATGCCTACTTATTTAGATTATGCTGAAGTACAAACATATAAAATAGCTTCCCACGTTGTGAGTAAAGCGATTAATGCTAGAACATCAAGCGTGTTAGACGTCAATGAAATTATTGAAGATTTACCAACGGAATCCGATTATATGTTAACGACAAAATTTAATACAGAAATCATTAACCAAGTTCGCGCTGAAACGACTGCGCTCGTGAAAGAGCATCTCGAAATGGCGGAAAAGGGAGATCTTTCTCAACTTCCTGAATTGGAGAATGTAGAATACAATGTCGCCGAAATTCAAAGGGGCGATGGGATTGTCTTTTTCGTTCCAATTGCCCAAGCCTTAAATTTACCTCTACTTGGAAACTTAGGTCCGAAAGTGCCGATTCGATTCCACATTATAGGAAATGTTTCTAGTGACGTCTCCACAAAAATTACCGAATTCGGAATTAATAATGCCCTTGTTGAAGTGAATATCAATTTAAAAGTGAATGTGCAAATTATCGTTCCTTTTGCAAGTAAAACATCGACTGTAGAGCAAACAATTCCCGTAGCGATTGGTTTGACACGAAGCCAAGTCCCAAATATTTATACAAATGGTGGCGATGGAGCACAGCCTTCTATTGAAGTACCTGTACCATATGAATGATAAAAATTGTTATACTTTATGCATAATGTTAGTTGTTGCAAAATCATTAATATGTTACATTGACAAGTAGGTTAAACTAATTTTTTGTTAATTGATAGGGGCTGAGACAATCATGAGCAGTACAAAAAATGGTAAAGAAATTTTGAGAAAACCCGAATGGCTAAAAATTAAATTAAACACGAATGAAGAATATAGAGATTTAAAAAAATTAATGAGAGATAATAACTTGCATACCGTTTGCGAAGAAGCTCGTTGTCCTAATATTCATGAATGTTGGGGAGAACGAAGAACTGCAACAATGATGATACTAGGTTCTGTATGTACTCGTGCATGTCGCTTCTGTGCTGTAAAAACTGGACTTCCAACGGAGCTAGATTTGCAAGAGCCAGAACGAGTAGCAGATTCCGTTCAAATCATGAATTTAAAACACGTTGTGATTACGATGGTTGCTCGAGATGATTTGAAAGATGGAGGAGCTAGCGTATTAGCGGAAACAATTCGAGCAATTCGTCGGAAATCTCCACAAACGTCGATTGAAGTGCTTCCATCGGATTTAGGTGGAGTAGAAGAAAATTTAAAAATTTTAATGGATGCAAGACCTGATATATTGAATCATAATATCGAAACGGTACGAAGACTAACGCCGAGAGTTCGTGCCCGAGCAACATACGATCGCTCTTTAGAGTTTTTGCGTCGAGCAAAAGAAATGCAGCCAGATATCCCAACAAAGTCTTCATTAATGATAGGGCTTGGTGAAACATGGGATGAAATTATAGAAGTGATGGATGATTTGCGGGCAAATGATGTAGATATTATGACGATTGGCCAATATTTACAACCAACGAAAAAGCATTTACCTGTGAAGAAATATTACAGTCCTTTAGAATTTGGAAAATTGCGTAAAATTGCTATGTCAAAAGGTTTCAAACATTGTGAAGCAGGTCCGTTAGTGCGAAGCAGTTACCATGCGGATGAGCAAGTAAATGAGGCGACGAAAACGAGACAACTTCAAGCCGGAATATAATTAGGGTAGTCTTTAGTGAATTGGGGGTGTTTGGGTGATTATAGCGGAAGGTATTGCTTATGAACTGATTGAAAATTACCGTGATGGATTTCAAGAAGAGGTATTTATAGGGCGCTATACCGATGTTTTGGCAAAATATGATTATATCGTTGGGGATTGGGGCTACGGACAGTTGCGTTTAAAAGGTTTTTTTGACGATCGAAATCAAAAATCCACCTTCGATAATAAATTTAGTACTGTGCAAGATTATTTGTATGAATATTGCAATTTTGGTTGTGCCTATTTTATTTTAAGAAAAGTTGGTCGTGCGCAGGTGAATCAAGAAAGTTCGCAAAAAAATATATCAGCCCCCTCAGGAAATTATGAAAAGGTATAACGAAAAAAGAGGTTTGGACAAAAGTAAA
>JAAYHP010000264.1 GCA_012735355.1 Lysinibacillus sp.
AAAGCAACCCTACAGAAATTATAACAAGGAATGTGAATAAGGACAACACGATTCGTTTTAAATCTAATCGTTATTCTGTTCCATTAGGAACATATACAAAATGTCCTCAAGTAAACTTACAAATTGATGGTCAACAGTTAATCTTAGTAGATCCATCGACAGGTGAGATTCTTGCGAAACACACAATTAGTTTGGAAAAAGGGAAATTGATTAAAAATCCAAACCATGTACGTGATCGTTCAAGAACAATTGATAGGCTCAAACAACATGTGCTTACTTTATTTCCAGGTGAAGAAGCATCTCGTCAATATATTGAAGAAATCTGTCGTACATATGGACGTTATCGTCGTGATCAATTACTCATTTTACAAAAGGTAGCCGAAGAGAACTCAGAGTTGATTCCAACGGCGCTTGAAAAATGTATTAGTGAAAAGTTATATAGTGCGAATGCATTTCGTGATGTCGTTGATTATTTAAAACAGCAGCGATCGACTCCCATTCTTGATATACCAGTAGAGTCAACAACAAATGTTTCGATACCTGTAGAAACAAGAGATTTAAGGACATATCTTCTACGAATGGGAGGAAAAGTGAATGAGTAAGAGTGTGACAGAAATTCAACAAGCATTTAAACAATTACGATTATCTGAAACAGCGGAGGAGCTTCCAGAGCTTCTTCGTAAAGCAGAGCAAGCATCATGGACGTACTTAGAATTTTTAGAACAATTGACTACGTATGAGCTAAATAGACGTGAAGAAAAAAGCATTGAAAGGCGATTGAATTGGGCTCGTTTTCCATTCTATAAACCAATCACTATGTTTGATTTAGATGAGCAAACGGCCATTACAGAGCGCCAATTAAAACAGTTACGTGAGTATCAGTGGCTAGAACAAGCCTACAATTTAATCTTACTTGGACCACCAGGTGCAGGTAAAACGCTATTATCGGTTGGATTGGGAATTGAAGCCATTCAAAAAGGATTTCAAGTGTCTTTCGTAACAATGGGTGAATTAATTCAGTTACTCAAAACAGAAGAATTTACAAACAAATCAAGAACTCAATTAAAGAGGATTCGTTCTTCAGATCTAGTGATCATCGATGATGTCATGTATGTGGCAATGGATGAAAGAGAAGCAACACTGTTCTTCCAATTAATTCACCAATTATATGAACAAAGTTCACTTATTTTAACATCCAATCGAAGTCCTGAAGAATGGACAGAGCTGGTAGATAATCAAGGGATTATGACAGCGATATTAGATCGCCTGTTACACCGTGTTGAGGTAATTCATATGAACAACGAAAGCTACCGATTAAAACATCAAAAAACAATTTTTAACTAACAAAAAGTGTTCACCGTAAATGAGCAAAAAATGTTCATTTGGGGTTGACGTTCACATTTTTCTACCTCAATCAATAAATCCTCACATAAAGTGCAGCAAATACAACCATTGGAAAGCTCTACGAATTTTTCTTCTGTGCGAGAAATGCCACTGCCCCTTTCAACTAATTCTGCATCGATATTAATTTCACTCATATCATTTACAATCACTGCAATTTTTAAGTTTTTCGTATTTGATAATAAATGATTTAAAATGGTTGTTTTACCAGCACCTAAATAACCACTTAATACTGTCACTGGAATCTTTCTCATCAACACGCCACCTTACTACTAATAATTGCAATAAAGAATAGATCTTTATAAGAAGTTAGCTGAATTAGCATACATTCTTATAAAGGATTACTTTGTTTCTCTATGAAGCGTTACACGTTTTAGACGTGGACAATATTTTTTCAATTCAATTCTTTCAGGGTTATTCCTCTTATTTTTAGTCGTAATATAATTTCGCTCTCCTGTTTCTGTACATGCTAATGTGATTTTAATTCTCATCTTTATTCCTCCTAACGCTTTTTGGATAAAACGTTAAACGTAATGATTACGCTTTATTTTGCAAAAAAAATAATCCCACATCTTGGAATTAATTAAATACATCGTAATTATAAATCGTAACGATTACTATTTGCAAGTGTTTTATTTATTTTCTGTAATTTTTAAAAAGGAAAAAATTCCTTTAGATTTTATATATACTAATGAATTGTTTAAACAATATAAGTATTTTAAGTACACACCCATTAGTCATTCGCCTCATATTCTAGACAAAAATGAACTGAGGGGATCTCTATGGGTATTGAATTGACGGCGCTGCACTGGATATATGTCGTGTTCATCGTCCTCATTATCGGGTTTATGGTGAAACGGCGCGATACAACATTGATTTGTGTCATCGGGATCTTTTTGCTTGCAATTGTAGCTACTGGTGATTTTGTCTTATCTCTAAGTAAAGTGTTTGATAGTTTTATATTTGCGATTGGTGAATTGCTTTCTACGATTATCATTATTTGTATCATCGTGGCGATGAGTCGAGTGTTGTTAAAAACAGGCATTAATGAAGTGATGGTCTCCCCTTTTGCAAAAATCATTAAAAATCCAACGTTAGCCTACTGGACAATTGGGATTTTAATGATGGGCATTTCTTGGTTCTTCTGGCCTTCCCCTGCTGTTGCTTTGCTTGGTGCAGTTCTCTTACCTGTTGCGATTCGTGCAGGACTCCCAGCACTTGGAGTTGCGATGGCAATGAACTTATTTGGTCATGGGATTGCCCTTTCTGGAGATTTTATTATACAAGGAGCACCAAAATTAACAGCAGATGCGGCCGGACTTCCTGTTGCTGATGTCATTGCAGCAAGCGTCCCGCTAGTTATCGTCATGGGAGCGGTTACAACAATTGTTGCATTTCTTTTACTGAAGAGAGATATGAAGCGTGGAAAAATCGAAATGTACGGAAATTTCGACGGGGGTGAAAAAGAACAAGAAGAAATTCAAGAAAATTTACTGACAACAGGACAAAAGCGATTTTTTGCCATCCTCATACCGATCGCCTTTTTATTGAACGTTGTGGCAATGTCCGTGTTCAAATTAACGGGTGGAGATGTAACCGCTTTAGTTGGTGGAACTGCAATAGCAATTCTTTTACTTCTATCGATGTTTGCTCATAAAAATGAAGGACTTGAAAAAACGACGAGTTATTTAATTCAAGGGTTTCAATTTGGTTTTAAAGTGTTCGGTCCCGTTATTCCAATCGCTGCATTCTTCTATTTGGGAGACTCGGGTTTTACACAAATCATTGGCGAGCATTTACCAAAAGCATCTCAAGGAATTATAAACGATTTAGGTGTCGCCTTAGCTGCGGTGGTACCATTAACGAGCGAAGTAGCTGCTGTGACTGTAACGGGAGTCGGTGCGATTACTGGATTAGACGGTTCAGGATTCTCTGGAATTTCTCTTGTTGGTTCCATTGCCAATTTATTTGGAACGGTGATTGGGGAAGGTACAGCTACTCTAACTGCTTTAGGGCAAATTGCAGCGATTTATGTAGGAGGGGGAACATTAGTTCCTTGGGCATTAATTCCAGCAGCAGCAATTTGTAACGTGAGCCCATTTGAATTAGCTCGAAGAAACTTAATCCCTGTGGTCGTTGGGCTTGTTGTGACGACAATTGTAGCAATGTTTCTCCTATAAATTTGAAAAGAAACCGTCGATTATTCGTTACGGTTTCTTTTTTTGGTTTATAATAGTTGAATTAGGAGGTTTATATGAAAAACAATATTATGATTTTATTAACATTATTACTAGTTATCTTTACTTTAACTCCAGAGACTTCTATATTAGCTTCTTCAGAAGTATATGAAGATGTACCGAAACATCATATCAACTATAAAGAAATTCATTATTTATTGAATCATGATGTGATCGAAGGCGCAAATACATTCAGAGCACAAGAAATTGCCACTCGTGAAGAGGTCGCTGTTATGATTGCGAAAGCTGTTGGATTAGACGGCACTCAACGAAAAACAAAATTTAAAGATGTACAAGCTAATCACCCTAACAGCGGGTATATTCAATCCGCTGTAGAAGCGGGAATTATTAATGGATATCCAGATGGGACATTTAAACCAAATACCGAACTGACTCGTGGACATATGGCAGCCTTTATTGCTCGAGCCTACGAATTACCAATGGGATCGAAAACCTTTAAAGATGTTCCGAAAGGTCATACAGCTTATGAAGCAGTAAAACAATTAGCGGTTGCTGGGATTACAATTGGATATGAAGACGGGACATTTAAACCTGAGAATCATTTATCTCGAGCACACACTGCGGTATTTATCGCACGAGCAATGCAATTTGAAGGGAATACAAATCATGACTCTATACAACCCCTACCATTACCTGTTGATGATAGAGAATCAATCGGGATCGATGCAAATAAAGGCTATAATGGCGGAGTTCTCATCATTGAGGATTAAGTAATTCATTCCAAATGAACGATAAAAAGAGGTTGGGACATATAGCTAATTTAATTAAGAATCAGTGAAGAAGCATAGTAAAAAAATGATATGCAACGAAAATTGATTGGAGTGACGGGGCGACTCCAACGGGAACAGCCCGAAACT
>JAAYHP010000265.1 GCA_012735355.1 Lysinibacillus sp.
AGTTTCGGGCTGTTCCCGTTGGAGTCGCCCCGTCACTCCAATCAATTTTCGTTGCATATCATTTTTTTACTATGCTTCTTCACTGATTCTTAATTAAATTAGCTATATGTCCCAACCTCTTTTTATCATGAAATATACAGATTGACTATTGAAATGTTCTCCATCCGATATCTTTACGGTAGAAGAATTTATCCCAAGAATATTTTTCAATTCCAGCATACACTTTCTCTTGGGCTTCTTTTAAACTATCAGCCTTTGCAGCAACTAATAATACTCGTCCACCGTTGCCTACAAACTTACCGTCGACAAGCTTTGTTCCAGCATGGTATACATCATATTCTTCACTTAAATCTTCAAAGTTTGGAAGCGGGTTCCCCTTTTCAACCGTTCCTGGATAACCTTCAGCTGCAATGACAACTCCTAACATTGCTTCATTGGACCATTGCAAGTCAAAGAACTTCTCTTCCATTAATGATTTCATGAACAAACCAAAATCAGAAGTCATTCGTGGAAGAACAACTTGCGTTTCTGGATCCCCAAATCGTGCATTAAATTCGATCACTTTCGGACCTTCTTTTGTAAGGATTAATCCAGCATAAAGAATTCCTGTGAAGGACGCTCCTTCTTCTTCCATCGCTTTTACAGTTGGCTCAACGATCTCCGTATAAGCTCTTGACACCATTTCTTGCGGAATTTGAGGCACTGGGGAGTAAGCACCCATTCCACCTGTGTTTGGTCCTTTATCGCCATCATATGCCCGCTTATGGTCTTGTGCAATCACCATTGGGTAAATTTGTCCTTTATGTACAAAAGACATGAATGAAAACTCTTCGCCTTCTAAAAATTCTTCAATGACTACTTTTGATGAAGACTCTCCAAATAATTGATTGCCAATCATATCTTGAACCGCATCAATCGCTTCTTCTTCAGTCATCGCAACGATAACGCCTTTTCCAGCTGCAAGACCATCCGCCTTCACAACAATTGGTGCACCTTTCTCTTTAATGTAAGCAATGGCTTTATCCACTTCTGTAAAGGTTTCGTAATCTGCCGTTGGGATGTTATATTTTTTCATTAATTGTTTTGCAAAAGATTTACTACCTTCAATTTGGGCAGCTTTTTTCGTTGGTCCAAAAATTGTTAAACCTTGTTCTTGGAAGTAGTCAACAATCCCTACTGCTAAAGGCTGTTCAGGACCTACAAACGTCAAATCGATAGCATGTTCTTTAGCGAAGTTCGCTAATCCCGCAAAATCTAGTGCATCAATCGCAACAACTTCAGCACAGTCGCGCATACCGTCATTCCCAGGAGCTACATATACTTTTTCAACGGATGGTGAAATGCTAAATTTTTTCGCAATGTCATGTTCCCGGCCGCCACTACCAACTACAAGAACTTTCATTCAATAAACCCTCCTAAGCTAAACTTTATCCTAGAAAAGACGGCCGCCCCTTCGGCAAGCCGCCATCCATTATTAATGTTTAAAATGTCTTACTCCTGTTGTGACCATTGCAATACCAGCTTTATTTGCTACGTCAATGGAATCTTGGTCACGGATGGAACCACCTGGGTGAATAATAGCAGTAATGCCCGCTTTAATCGCTTCTTCCACTGTATCAGGCATCGGGAAGAAGGCGTCAGATGCCATCACCGCACCTTTTGCTTTTTCACCTGCTTGTTCTAAAGCAATTTTCGCTGCCCCAACACGGTTCATTTGACCAGCACCGATGCCAAGGGTCATTTGTTTGTCGTTCACAACAATCGCATTAGATTTTACATGTTTTACGACTGCCCATCCAAGTTTTAACGCTTCCCATTCCTCTTCTGTTGGCTCACGGTCCGTTACAACTTTGATGTCTGCATCGTCAAAGCCATAAGTGTCATCATCTTGAACGAGTAAGCCACCTTCTACAGAAACTACTTTAAATGGATCTTGTTTTTCTTGTGCGAAGTTGATCGTAAGTAGTCGGATATTTTTCTTTTTCGTTAAAATTTCTAACGCTTCATCGGAGAAAGATGGAGCAATAATGATTTCAAGGAAGATTTCGCTTAACTTTTCAGCTGTTGCTCTATCTACTTCTCGGTTTAATGCGACGATTCCGCCGAAAATCGACACTGGGTCTGCTTCGAAAGCTTTATTGAATGCTTCTGCAATCGTTTCTCCAGTTCCAACACCACATGGATTCATATGCTTTACTGCCACCGCTGCAGGAATTTTAAATTCTTTTACGATTTGTAGCGCTGCGTTACCGTCTTGAATGTTGTTGTACGATAGTTCTTTCCCATGTAGTTGGTTTGCATGGGCTAAAGAGAAGTCTGAACCTAAACGTTTTTGATAGAACGCAGCTTTTTGGTGAGGATTTTCACCGTAGCGTAACGTTTGTTTTACTTCATACGTAATTGTTAAGCTTTCTGGGAATTGTTCTTCCGTTAAGAAGTTCGAAATATAAGAATCGTAACTAGCTGTGTGACGGAATACTTTTGCTGCTAATTTTTTGCGTGTTTCAAGAGTTGTCGAACCATTCTCTTTTAACTCTTCCAGCACTTGTGAATAGTCGTTGCTATCCACAATCACCGTTACGTATTGGTGGTTTTTAGCAGATGCCCTTAACATTGCCGGACCACCGATATCGATATTTTCAATCGCATCTTCCCAAGTAACGTTTGGTTTCGAAATTGTTTCAACAAACGGATAAAGGTTTACACAAACGATTTCAATTGGTTGGATTCCATGTTCGTTCATTTGAGCTTGATGGGAAGGGTCATCAAATTTCCCAAGTAGCCCACCGTGAATCATTGGGTTTAAAGTTTTTACTCGACCGTCAAGAATTTCTGGGAATTTTGTTACTTCATCTACACCAGTTACAGGTACGTTGTTGTCTTCGAGTAATTTTTTTGTACCACCAGTAGATAATATTTCGTAACCAAGAGCTACTAATTCTTTCGCAAATTCTAATATTCCGTCTTTATTAGAAACACTAATAAGAGCACGTTTTGTCACAATAAAATCCTCCAATAATTATTTTTCAAATAATCGTTTTAATGTTTTTGGATAAAGTTGGTGTTCAACTTGATGAATGCGTTCTTCCGTTGCTTCTCGGTCACCTTCAACCACTTCCACAGCTGCTTGTGCAATAATCGGCCCTGTATCCATCCCTTCATCAACATAATGAACCGTCACACCGGTGATTTTCACACCGTGGTCCATCGCTTGACCAATGGCATCTTTCCCAGGGAATGAAGGTAATAAAGATGGGTGAATATTCACAACTTTATTCGGAAAGGCTGTCAGTAACGTTTCTCCAATTAAACGCATATAGCCTGCTAAAACGATCCATTCTACAGATTTTCCCTTCAATGCTTTCACAATCTCAGATTCATATGTAGCTTTAGATTCATAGTCTTTCGGTGAAAAGGAGAAAACGGGAATTCCAAATTGTTCCGCTCGTTTTACCACATAAGCATTTGGCTTATCGGTAACAACGAGCTCAATTTTTGCATTTAGTTCGCCTCGTTCAATGGACTCTTGAATAGCTTGAAAGTTTGATCCACTGCCTGAAGCAAATACCGCAATTTTTGTCGTCATTGGCTCAAGCTCCCATCATGAGTTCCGTTGAAAATGACACCTTCTCCTTTTACGACACGACCAATTTTATATGCCTTTTCACCATGAGCTTCAGCAATTTGAATAATTTCGTCTGCATCTTCGCTTGAAACAGCAAGGACAAATCCAATACCCATATTAAACACGTTGAATAAGTCTTTATCTTTCAGTGCGCCTTTATCTTTTAAAAATTCAAAGATGCGCAACACTTCCCAAGAACCTAAATCTACTTCTGTTGCTAGACCTTCTGGCATCATCCGTGGCAAGTTTTCATAAAATCCGCCCCCAGTAATATGAGCCATCCCATGAATGTCCACTTTCTTCAACATTTCTAAAACAGGTTTTGCATAAATTTTTGTC
>JAAYHP010000266.1 GCA_012735355.1 Lysinibacillus sp.
AGTTTCGGGCTGTTCCCGTTGGAGTCGCCCCGTCACTCCAATCAATTTTCGTTGCATATCATTTTTTTACTATGCTTCTTCACTGATTCTTAATTAAATTAGCTATATGTCCCAACCTCTTCATTTTTAGTGAGACATAATCACTAACAGGATAATGAATAAAATCGCAAAGAAGTAAAGTAATGGATGAACCTCTTTACCCTTACCTTTCAGTAACTTAAATAATGGGTAAGAAATAAACCCGAATGCAATACCATCTGAAATACTGGACGTTAATGGCATGATTAAAATTACTAAAAATGCTGGAAATGCTTCTTCAACTTTATCCCATTCGATATGGCGGACAACACCAATCATTAAACTACCTACAATAATTAAGGCAGGAGAAGTAATAGCAGGTACACTTGCTAATGTAGCTGCTAATGGCGAGAAGAATAAGGTAATGACAAATAGCCCTGCAACTACTAACGACGTTAATCCAGTACGTCCACCTACTGCTACACCAGAAGAAGATTCGATATAGGCTGTTGATGGACTTGTACCAAACATTGAACCGATGATCGTTGCCATCGAATCACCAAGGAAAGCTTGACGTGCTCGTGGCAATTTATCTTCTTTTAAAATACCCGCTTGTTTCGCAACGCCAATCATCGTACCTGTCGTGTCAAACAATGTAACTAAAATAAATGAAAATACTGTCCCATATAAACCATATTTAATGACATCGCCAAAAGCTTCAATTGGATTCCATACTAAAATCCCTTCTGGTAATGATGGCATTGAAATAACACCATTGAATGTTAAATTGCCAGTTAATGCTGCAAGGATTGCTGTCACAATCATACCCCAGAAAATTGCACCGAATACACGGTACATCATGAAGATAGCCGTAACAAGAACCCCTACAATTGTTAACCAAACCATAGGGCTTGATAAATCTCCTAATCGGACTAATGTCGCTGCGTCATCTGTCACGATGCCTGCTGATCGCATACCAATGAAAGCGATGAATAAACCGATACCAGCAGTAATAGCTAATTTTAAATTATTCGGTATGGCTTTAACGAGCATTTGTCGTAAAGGCGTTAAGCTAATAATAAAGAAAATAATACCCGCTACAAATACAGCAGAAAATGCTGTCATATAGTCAATTTCGCCTTTAGAAGCTTGGACAACCGAAAACGTAAAGAATGCATTTAACCCCATACCCGGAGCCATTGCAATTGGATAATTGGCAAATAGCGCCAACCATAATGTACCAAATACTGCCGCAATAATTGTCGCTGTGAATACTTGTTCACTAGGAACACCAGAAATCGCTAGAATCGAAGGGTTAACGATAACGATATATACCATTGTTAAGTAAGTTGTTAAACCTGCAAAAATTTCAGTTTTTACAGTTGTATTATTTTCTTGTAGTCGAAACAAAAAGATCAGCCCCCTAAATACGAACATTAAAAACAACAGAATTAATAATATTCGGTCTTTAGCTTAAATGCAAGTGTTTTTTACGAGAATTTTCTCTGTGTATCAAAATTTTAAAAATAGAGAAAATTAAGAATAAAGAATTCTTTCCTCTTACAAAAAGACTTAGTGGCAACAACTATTTTCTCCTTATAATGATGAAATTAGTCGGTTTGACGCTTCAGGTGTTAAATGGGGAATTTCATTAGTACGGAACATTTTTTCGAGTTATAGGCTAATATGTTCTTCTTTTACAAGGCTGTTCTTAAACATACAAAAAGACCGTCAAAATGACGATCTCATAGTAT
>JAAYHP010000267.1 GCA_012735355.1 Lysinibacillus sp.
AGTTTCGGGCTGTTCCCGTTGGAGTCGCCCCGTCACTCCAATCAATTTTCGATTGCATATCATTTTTTTACTATGCTTCTTCACTGATTCTTAATTAAATTAGCTATATGTCCCAACCTCTTCTTTATATACAAAATTACTAAAAGTTCCCCAATTTTCTTGTATAGCTAGCTGGGGATAGTTTGATATAAAGTTAACGATAATGAATGCATTGTCGAGACTTGGATATTGAGCGAATAAAGATCGATCCCCATATCGAATTGCAGTTAATGCAAAGGGTAATTCCCGACGAAACACTTCATTTCTTGTTAGAGCAGCATTTAAGTCATGTTCTTTTAATGAAACGAATAAATAGATATTGTAATATATAAATTCTCCATAAGCCATCCATTCCCCTAATACTTCATCTCTCATTTCAGGATTGACTTTATCCCATGCAAATTCGGTGCCAATTGTTAAAAATAGTTCTCCTGTATCGTCTGAGTGAGTAAGAGTGTATCTTCTTGGCACGATAGGATTGCCAGCTGTAACACCATCCCTATATTCAACTGTTAATCGTTCTGGATTAAACTTATTCAAATCATCCACTCCGGTTTTTATTCTATATTATTCTTTCGCTTAAGAATGGTTATATGAAAATCAGGGATTAGACAAATGCACAAATTTTTTCATCTTTGCATATATTGCTATGGATTCATGAAAAGGAGTGGTAAATGATGAACGGAATGTGGAATATGAGTGATCCCTATGTATATGAAACTTTAATGAGATTTCAAAATCAATCCATTGCGGTACAAACGGCGCGCGGGTCTGTACGAGGAATGCTTCGAATGGTCATGCCTGACCATATCGTAGTTGAAATGGGAGGTTCACCATTTTATGTACGTACAGAACAGATCATTTGGTTTCACCCGTTAAGAAACGTTCATCCAATGAAACACGCATAGGTCAAGCTCTGTCCAACATATGATGCCAATGGTTAAAATTTATGGATGGAGGCGTAAAGCTTATGATGAAACGAGTGAATCGAATACTCATTGATTTACCGATTCCAGAACACGGTGATATGAATGCCGCTGCTGCTGTGCAAGACTTACTTGGTGGTAAATTCGGTGAAATGTCCACTTTAAACAATTATATGTTTCAATCCTTTAATTTTCGTGGAAAGAAAAAACTAAAACCCTTTTATGATTTAGTTGCAAGTATTACCGCTGAAGAATTTGGCCATGTGGAATTAGTTGCAAATACAATCAATCTTCTTTCAATGAACAACACTGTCCCAGGTGACCCTGATACTGCCCCGCTGCAAAACGGAAAAGATGCCCGTTATTCCTTACATTTTACGACAACCGCACAAACTGCATATCCAGGAGACTCGATGGGTAGACCATGGAATGGAGAATATGTTACGAACTCAGGTAACCTTGTAGCAGATCTTCTTTTTAATTATTTACTGGAAATTGGAGCAAGAACTCATAAAATGCGAGTTTACGAAATGACAACCCACCCAACAGCATTAACGATGATTGGCTACTTGCTTGTTCGTGGAGGTACTCACATTATTGCTTATGCAAAAGCTATCGAAGTAGCTACTGGTGTAGACGTTGGTAAGATGCTTCCGGTACCAAGTTTAGATAATAATAAATTTGATTTTGCAAAACCATTTATGGACCAAGGTTTATATAATGTGTTGTATACATGGGGCGAACCAGAATACCGTGATATTTGTCAAATTTGGAAGGGGAGAAATCCTGAAACGGGTGAACCGCTAAAAGTCATTGATGGCATGCCAAAAGGCGCACCTGTACCGGATTTGCCAGCACTTCCTGAAGAATTTGCTCCTGGCATCGACCTTGACGATTATTATCGAATTTTAAAACGATTACAAAGTAATCTGTAATCTTTTCTATTAGAGGAATTTCTACAAATAGAAGGGAAATCTCTTAATAATTCACCAAGTTTTTAATTTTCTATAATATTCATTAAAAAATGTTGTATTATTATGCAAGAGAAGTTATAATTATAAATATCCAATGAATCTAGTTTTTAATTATAGGAGAGAGCGACGTTGAAAAAGACAAATGTTATTATTATAGGTGCTGCAGGAAGAGATTTCCATAACTTTAATGTTTATTACAGAAATAATGAAGCATATAATGTTGTTGCTTTTACAGCAACACAAATTCCGGATATTGATGGACGTAAGTATCCAAAGGAATTAGCGGGTGAACTTTATCCAGAAGGTATTCCAATTTATTCGCAAGATGAGTTACCGGAATTAATCAAAAAATACGAAGTAGACGAATGTGTCTTTGCATACAGTGATGTGAGTTACGAACATGTAATGGGGATTGCTGCAATCGTGAATGCGGCAGGTGCAAACTTTAAACTATTAGGATTAAAAGATACGATGTTAAAAAGCAATAAACCAGTTATTTCTGTTTGCGCTGTACGTACGGGTTCAGGGAAAAGCCAAACGTCACGTAAAGTGATTGAAACACTTTTAGCGGAAGGCTTAAAAGTTGTTGCAGTAAGACACCCAATGCCATATGGTGATTTAAATGCACAACGTGTTCAACGTTTTGCAACTGTAGAAGAATTAAAGAAACATAATTGTACGATTGAAGAAATGGAAGAATATGAGCCGCATGTAACTCGCGGAAATATTATTTATGCTGGTGTAGATTATGCAGATATTTTAGCGGCAGCTGAAAATGATCCGGACGGTTGTGACGTAATTTTATGGGATGGAGGAAATAACGATTTCTCCTTCTATGAGCCAGATTTAGCAATCACTGTATTAGACCCTCACCGCCCAGGACATGAGTTAAAATACTATCCTGGTGAAGTATGTTTAAGAACAGCGGATGTAGCAATCATTAATAAAGTGGATAGCGCTGCAGAAGAAGCGATTCAAATTGTTGAAAATAATATTAAGAAGGCAGCTCCAAATAGCGTTATCATTAAAGCTGATTCAAAAATTACTGTCGATGACCCAGAAACAATCATTGGTAAACGTGTGCTAATTGTAGAAGACGGTCCGACATTAACTCACGGAGAAATGAAAATTGGTGCTGGTTCTGTAGCGGCTGAACGCCTTGGTGTGAAGGAAATTGTTGATCCACGTCCATACGCGGTTGGTACAATTAAAGAAACATATGAGAAATACAAACATGTTGAAAAAGTTCTTCCAGCGATGGGATACGGCGAACAACAATTAAAAGATCTTGAAGCAACAATTAATAGTGCGGATTGCGATGCTGTTATTATCGGTACACCAATCGATTTAACTCGCGTTATTTCAATTAACAAGCCAAGTACACGTGTACATTATGAATTAGATGAACTTGATGGTCCAAACTTAACTGATATTATTAAAGACTTCATAAAAAAACACAATCTAAAATAATTTCAATAGAAAAAGCCACCTAAAAGGATAGTTCTTTAGGTGGCTTTTAACTTAACCTTCATTCTTCGTTGTGAAGTCAGGAACGAGCCAGTAAATAAGAAGTCCTGCAATCGTCGCAATAGCAATACCGTTTGCATACCCAACCCCGATGATAAAAATTACAGCAACGATCACTAAGTTTTTCATATTGGCCATATTCACATTTTCCTCAACCATATGGCGAATTCCCATACCAGCAATCATTCCGAATAACAAAATACAAATACCACCCATGACAGCGACAGGAATAGATTGAATAGCCGCACCGACTTTGCCGAACAATCCAAGAAGGATGGCGATAACGGCGGCCCCTTGAATAATTTTGCTAGAAAACTGTCGAGTAATTGCTAATACACCAAGGTTTTCTGCATAAGTCGTTTGAGCAGGTCCACCGATGAAACCTGAAATTAATGTTGCAAGACCATTCCCCCATAAAATGCTGGGAAATCCGGGATCTTTCGTAACATCTTTACCTGTAATTTCATTCAATACAAACATATGACCGAGGTCTTCAATAATCGTAACTAAGGCAATCGGCGCCATACCAAAGATGACAACCCATGTAAACTCCGGCATGATAAATTGAGGAAGTGCGAATACGGGAGCTTCTGTTATCGTGCTAAAATCTACAATACCACGCACGGCGGCATAAATATATCCTACTGCAAGACCAATGAGAATTGGAAAGAGGCGAATCGTCTTGTTGCCCGCAATTGTGGCAATTATGGCTGCAACGAGACTAACAATCGCTACATCCCAATTCACTGCAGCCATGTTTGTTACCGCAGTGGTTGCAAGGGCAAGACCGATAATGCTCACAACAGGACCTACGACAACTGGTGGGATGGCTTTTCTTACTTTATCGAAGCCTATAAATGAAATGAGGAGAGCTACAATGGCATAAACAACGGAGACACTAATTAAACCTGCAACAGCCTGACCTGGAGAATTTAATTCACCGACATATAAAGCTAAAGGAGCAATAAAAGCGAAGGATGCACCTAAATACGTTGGTACTTTACCTCTCGTAATAAGATGGAAAATTAATGTCCCTAAACCGCTGGCAACGAGAGCGCTTCCTGGGTCAAGCACTGTCAGTACCGGCACTTAAATGGTTGACCAAACATCGCAAACAGATGTTGAAATGACAATGGTATCGCTTTCAAAAAATTGTTCAAATATGCCCCCTCCTTTCTACATGATATTCGCCTATTGCATTTTTAGAATAATGACAAATACAGTTTTGCGAAAAAACATGTCCCTCTGATATATGGATAGAATTTTCCTTCCGTATTTTAGGACAACCGGGTGTAATTTATTGAATTTATGTAGATTTTAATAATGTAACAATGTCCGCTAAATATGTGAAAGGAAGGTATTAGATGATCAAAGCATTAACAGATAAAGTTGCTACAAAAAAAGGAGCTTGGATAACTGTCGTACTGTGGGTAGTCGTCATGATTGGAATTAGCTTTGGTCCGAAGTTAGGGGATTATAAAGCAGCAAGTTTTCAATATTTACCTGATGATGCTCAATCTATTATTGCACAAAATAAATTAAACGAATATTTTCCAAATGATCAAGGGACACCAGGGATATATGTGTTTCATAATCCGAATGGAGAATTAGTAATAGACGATGTCACTACAATTATTGAAGGAATAAAAGAAGCGAATATAGAAGGAATCGAGGAAATTGTTGATATATCAGCATTACCGCCTCAAGCCTTATCAGCATTTTTGTCAGCAGATAAAACGACAATGATTGTTCCGATGAATTTAAAAGAAGGTTTAGGTAGTGCCAGCTATGCAGAAATTAATGATAAAACGATGGAAGTTGGAAGAAAAATCGCAAAAGATTTAACGACAGATTTTTATATTACAGGTCCGGCAGGTATTGCAGGAGATACGGTGAAGTTATTCCAATCAGCCGATTTAAACCTATTATTTGCGACAATCGGAATTATTTTAGTTTTATTAATTGTCATTTATCGTTCACCACTACTTGCAATCATTCCCCTTCTTTCAACGGTAATAGTATATCAAGTTGTCAATCAAACAGTTGCACTACTAGGGGCGGCAGGGCTAGAAATTAATAACGCAACAACATCGATAATGAGCATTTTATTGTTTGCAGCAGTTATTGATTACTCCTTATTTGTCTTCTCTCGTTATCGGGAAGAATTAAATGTTTACAAAAACCAATTTGAAGCAATGAGGATAGCGATGCACTTTACAGCTTTACCAGTATTGTTTGCCGGAGGAACGGTGTTTGCTGCAATGATCATTTTATTTTTTGCAGATTTCCGTGATTATCAAAACTTTGCTCCCATTTTTGGTACCGCGATGTTGATTATCATGATTGCTTCAGTAACATTGGTACCAGCATTATTTGCGCTGTTTGGTCGGAAAGCTTTTTGGCCGAAAGTCCCTAAATACGGTGAAGCCAAAAATGTGAAGCACGGGATTTGGGGTCCGATTGCAAAGTTTGTCGTTGAGAAGCCAGGGATTGTCGGTGGAGCGGTTCTTTTATTTTTGATTATCACAGCATTTAATGCCTTTAGTTTACAATATGAATTTAATTCGGTGAAAAACTTCCCTGAAGATTTACCATCCCGGGTTGCTTATGAAATCGTTGAAGAGAAATTCAATAAAGGCGATTTAGCTCAAACAACGGTATTAGTTAGCGGAGAAGAGTTAAACTTTGAACAACTACAACAAGTCGCAACATTTTTTGAAAATAGTGAAGAAATTGCTTCTGCAAGACCATCTGGACTAACGGAAAATGGACGGCACGGAAAAATTACTGTATCGTTAGCGGAAAATCCATATAGTAAAGAAGCCATTAATTTTTTAGAAGAATTCCGTGCTAAACATGAAACATATTCACTGCCAGATGGTAAGGAAGTTGAATTAGCTTTTGCAGGAATAACTGCTCAATTAGTCGATGAACAACAAGTGAATCAAGAGGATATTATTAAAATTGGGGTATTAGAAACTTTACTTATCCTTGTGTTGTTGTTTGTTCTTACCCGCTCGTTTAAAATGCCAATTTATATGATGGCGACGATTTTATTTTCCTATTTATCTGCCTTAGGTTTAGGACTTTTTTTAGTAGATCTATTTTTCGGCTATGATGCAGTTTCAACCCGTTCACCAGTTTACGCTTTTATATTTTTAGTAGCCCTTGGAATTGACTACAATATTATTCTTGTGAGTCGTTTTCTAGAAGAGCGGAAAAATAAAAAGGTAAAAGATGCACTCGAAACGGCTATACGAAATACCGGCGGGGTCATATCGTCAGCAGGTATTATTCTTGCTGCTACCTTTGCGGCGTTAACAACGATGCCAATTACGGATTTGTTTGTTTTTGGATTTATCGTTGCGATTGGAATAATCATTGATACATTTTTAGTTCGTGGAATGTTGTTACCTTCACTCATTTTATTTTTTGAAAGAGATAGAGGCATTGAAAGACTGTGAGTTAGTACTTATAGACTGTCCAGTAAGTAAAGATTACTACCCAAAATGTAAACTCTCCTATTAAGTATAAATATTAAGCGGCTTAAGCTCATTTTTAGTGGGCTTAAGCCGCTTATTCGTTTTGGAAAAAGAATTTATTATGCAATATTAATTATTAAAGGAAACTAGCCGTCTAAATGACTGTTGCTTTATTTTTTACTACCGATTAAAGTAGTTTCATTAATATTTTTGAATGCGTTTACAATAAAAATGATTGTACCAATACCAAAGGCTCCTCCACCAAGATAAGTGAATATATGGGCTGTATCAAGCATTCCAGGCACTTGAACTAAAAAGGCGCTTAACAAAAATACAGGAACACCTAAATTGTGAAGCCAAAAATGCGCTTTCCCTAAAGAATTTTTCGCAGCTCCAGGATAGACACTATAAATAACTCCAAAAATCGCCGTCGTTGCAAATCCAACTAAATTCACGTGAGCATGTGCAGATCCCCATTTCAGCATTAAAGTCATCGACATAAACAAGCCTACACAAATACCAAAGACCAAATAGAGTACAGCAAGTTTAATCCAAGTAGAACCCATGTAAACTCCCCCTTATTTACATATTTCGGTTAAATAGTCTTGCTGTGGCCCGGTAGTTCATTTTGAATGGCTTTGTCATCCTCCCCTTTTAAGGTCTTATTCTATAATAATGTTAATTTTTGAGAATTATGAATAATCTTGTTGATTTGTTTAAATCGACAGAAGTCTTAGATTTAAATTTCCCCATGTAAAAGAGGTTGGGACATATAGCTAATTTAATTAAGAATCAGTGAAGAAGCATAGTAAAAAAATGATATGCAACGAAAATTGATTGGAGTG
>JAAYHP010000268.1 GCA_012735355.1 Lysinibacillus sp.
AGGCTCGAGTCGGGCCCGTGGAAAGCGTCCCCGGAACGAAAATCAATTTTCAGTTTAATATCAAAAACTCATCATTTTCTTTTAAGAGAAAATGATGAGTTTTTACTTTTGTCCAAACCTCTTTATTATGCAGCTTGTTTTTCAGTTGCTGGCTTCGGCCATAGTAAACCGATAATAATTCCAACGATAGCAGGTAATATCCATCCTAAACCTAAGTCGTACATAGGTAAAAATTCTGAATAAAACTCCTTAATGGATTCGAAGAGTGAAAAGCTTAGTCCTGGTAAACTTGCCACTAACGTACTATATCCATCGAATAAACTAACAAAAAATGTGAAAATTATGGCAGAAGCGTAAACACTTCTTTTATTACTAAATAAAGGTGAGCAAAGTGCTAAAATAATTAATACTATAGCTAAAGGATACAATAACATTAACACAGGAATAGCAAATTGAATAATGTTATTTAATCCAAAATTCGCAATAATAAAGGAAACTAAGCAAAGAATCGTAACGAACATTTTATAGCTAATTTTCGGAAAGACTTCATGGAAAAATTCACTACAAGAAATAATTAATCCGATACTTGTTTTCAAACAAGCAAGGACGATAATGACTGCTAGTAATATTGCTCCGTAACGTCCGAAATAATGTTGTGCTACCGCTGCAAAAATTAAGCCACCATTTTCGTAAGTTCCGATAGAGGATACACTTGATGCACCCATGTACGCAATAAGTCCGTAAATTAGCACCATTAATGCCATAGCGAAAATACCGGATTTTAAAGTTGCCTTCGCAATCTCTTTTTTATCGGTAATACCTTGTCGTTTAATCGCGTTAATAACGACGATACCGAATGCTAGGGACGCCAGGGCATCCATCGTATTATACCCTTCTTTAAAACCTGTAATAAAGGCAAGATCAATATAATCTCCTATCGGTTGTCCGAAAGCACCCATCGGTTTTAAGATGGCAATAATAATTAAAATAAATAAGAAAATTAAAAAGGCAGGAGTTAAATATTTACCGATATAGTCAACGATTTTTGCCGGGTTTAATGAGAAGTAAAAAACAATAGCAAAAAACACAAGACTAAAAATTCCTAATAATAAACTCCCATATTGAGGATCGATAAAGGGTTCGAAACCTACAACGAATGGAACCGTTGCTGTTCGCGGAATTGCAAAGAAGGGACCGATTGTTAAGTAAAGAGCAATGGAAAAAGATAACCCAAATATTGGATGAACCCTTCCTGCTAATTCACGTAAACTATTGCTTCCAGATAAACCGAAAGCGATGACTCCTAAAAAGGGAAGTCCGATAGCAGTCGTTAAAAATCCAATTAATGCAGGCCAATAGTTTGTGCCAGCTAGTTGTCCCATTTGAATTGGAAAAATTAAATTTCCGGCACCGAAAAACATGCCGAATAACATTGTTCCAATAACTGCATAAGTGGAAAATGAAATTGTTTGTTTCATGTTTTATACTCCTTTAAAAAAGAATATACCCATTTTAGCAACATTTATACGCACAATCTATAACATTAGTTAAAGTAAAAATATAGGAAATTTTCATTCTAGTTAGTATATTCAATAGATTTATAGCAAGAACGTTCATACCAATTTTTGTATATATTGTATTATGGACAATGAACAATAAGAGGAAGTGTGCAATTGCTTGAAAAGTGGCATCAAGAAGTTGAACATGTTTACCCGCAAATGGTTGCTTGGAGAAGATATTTGCATGAACATCCAGAACTTCCTTTTCATGAAGAAAATACTTCAAGAATGGTCGGAGATATTTTAGCGGGATACGGTATTGAAGTAGAACGGAATGTAGGTGGTTTTGGAGTTGTTGGTATATTAAAAGGAGCAAATCCAGGTCCAACAATTGCACTCCGAGCTGATATGGACGCTTTACCAATTCAAGAAGAAAATGAAATTCCGTACAAATCAAAAGTGCCAAATGTAATGCATGCTTGTGGGCATGATGCGCATACGGCAACGTTGTTAGGTGTAGCAAAAATTTTAAGTAAATATCGAGATGCCATAAATGGAACGGTAAAGTTTATTTTCCAACCAGCTGAAGAAGAAGCACCGGGTGGAGCCATTCGTATGATTGCAGATGGTGTGCTGGAAGGGGTAGATGTAATTTTTGCGAATCATGTACTTTCAAGCATGAGACTAGGTCACTTTACGGTTCCTATGGGAAGTGCTACTGCATCAAGTGACTATGTAGAAATTAAGATAATAGGTAAAGGAGGACATTCATCTGCCCCACATTCTGCAGTCAATCCGATTGTCATTGGAGCAATCGTTATAGATCAAATTCATATATTAATGAGCCAAAAAGTAGATCCCCTTCAGCCTGCTGTTGCAGCAATTACGATGTTTAACTCTGGAGTAGCAATAAATGTCATCCCCTCAGAAGCGACAATAGCAGGAACGGTTCGAACTTTTAGTCCAGCACAAAGAGAAAATGTAAAAAGATATTTAAAAAACATTCTCGATCATGTGACTGTGACTTATGGAGCAACTTACGAACTGCATTATCAAGAAGGGTATCCGGCATTATTAAATTCGGAGAAAGAAACAGAGATTGTAAGAGAGGTGTTAAACAATATAGGAGGATTAGAAGTTGTTGAATCTCCTCCAATAATGGCTAGTGAAGATTTTTCTTACTATTTACAGCATGTTCCCGGAGTATATTTTTACACTGGTTCCTCCACAGACGATCCCAACACCCAATTTCCACATCACCATCCTCGATTTAATATTGATGAGCGGGTTATGAAAAATTCAGCAAAGGCTTTCCATATTATCGTGTATTATTATTTAATTTCAAAGGAGATAAGTTCTAAATAATTGAAGGAGTAAACAGCTATATTGACAAAAAACGTCAATTGCTGTTTTTTTGTTTGGTTCTTTAGAATTAAAAACCATTACTAAATAATAGGAATAGATTACTACATACAGGTATGCAATTTTTAATTTCAAATGTTTAGTTATAGGAAAACTAGAAAATTACTATTTACAGTTCGTTTTAAACTAATGACGATTTTGTAAGAGTATTATGAAGAAGTAGTTCAAAAATAACCTATTAAAAAATAGAAATGTTTTCTATTAACAAACTATTGTTATTGAAATAGGTAAAAAGGTATCTAGAAAACTTAAGACCTAAAAATAAATAGGGATAAGTTATTTTCTAGTACTACATTCCTGGTTTTTCGAAATTTTTTGGTAATTAACTTTTAGGAAACTGTTCCAATACAAAAATAATTGAAAAGTACGCAAAATATAAACTACTTGATTAACTCCAGAAAGGAGGCGCCAAAGAGTTGGAAATAAATCAAGCTGGTGGAGTTCAATACGTAGTTTTTTTGATTAACAAACAATTGTACGCTTTTTATGTTGAAGAGGTAGTGGAAATTTTACGAGTTCCAATCATAACAAGTATCCCTGGAATAAACTCCGTTATAGAAGGTGTTATTAATTTAAGAGGCAGTATCATACCGGTCTTGAATTTACATAAACGCTTTCGTTTACCAGAACCAGAAAAACATAAAAAAAATAGAATTGTCATTGTTCAAGGGAAAAATGAAAATATCGGTTTAATGGTAGAAGAAGTAAAAATGGTGACGAAGTTTGATGAAAATGATGTGGAACCCACTTCAGAACAAACAATAGAAAAAGATGTGATTGTTGGGTTTGCTAAGCATGAAGGACAAGTAATAGGTGTTTTAAATTTAGAGAAAGTTTTATACGATTACCATGTTTTAAGTTAGAAGGTGTGATTATGGCGGAATTCGATATATCTTCCTATCTAAGTGTTTTTTTAGACGAGGTAGATGAGCAATTACAAATATTAGATACAGAAATACTTCATCTTGAAAAAGATCCAACAAATAACGTTACAATCCAAAATATTTTTAGAGCTGCTCATACATTTAAAGGATCTTCTGCTACTAAGGGTTATGAAAAAATGAAAGAATTTACCCATCATTTGGAAAACATTTTCGAACAAGTACGTCAAAACAAAATAACAGTAACACCGGAGTTAATTAACGTTATTTTCGAAAGTATTGATTTAATTAGACGGTTAAAAATAGCCATTTTAGATGGAACATTAGATGAAATAAATATTATTCCGTTTGTAAATAAACTAGGGGAATTTAATGAACAATCTGCTACATCTGATAATAAAAAGCCCCTGAAGCAAGAGGCTAGGAGGCATATGTTAGAAGAACATCAAAAGACAGTGCTTTTTAATGGAATAGAGATTGGTTATAGTGCTTTTGAAATTGATGTTCAAATAATGCAAAACGCTTTAATGAAAAATGTTAGAGCTCTCCTAGTATATAACAATATAAAAGAACTTGGAGAAATAATTGCTACATATCCGAATGTGGAAGTAATGGAAGATGAAGTACAATTTCAAGGAAGCATGAAGTTGATCATTTTAACGTTATGAACGAAAGAAGAAGTGTTAAACAGCATTAACCAAATTTCAGAAATTGAGCGGGTAACGGTTAAACCTTTAACAGAATTAGATTTTGAAGATAATGGAACGACAAATGATAAACAGGTGCAGGAAGTAATTGAGAAGGGAATAGAACGAAAGGAAGAACAGAGGGAACTTCAGACAAAAATTAGTTCCACTGTAAGAGTTGATGTAGATAAGCTAGAGCATCTAATGAATTTAGTTGGAGAGCTTGTCATTGATCAAACAAGATTAGTCGATGTTCGAGGCCGCTTTGCACAAAAAGGGATTAATTCCGAAAGTGAATTTGAAATATTAGATGATGTTACAAACCACTTAAGTCGAGTAATTTCTGAATTGCAAGAAGGCATGATGAAAACGAGAATGTTGCCTATTGAACAACTATTTAATCGTTTTCCAAGAATGGTTCGAGATACAGCCATCAAATCAGGGAAAAAAATCGATTTTGTTATGGAAGGGAAGCAAACGGAGCTAGATCGCACGTTAATAGAAGAAATTAGTGATCCAATAATCCATTTATTAAGAAATGCTGTTGACCATGGTATTGAAAGTCCAGAAGAACGATTAAAGTTAGGAAAGTCAGAAAATGGTCGTGTAGTATTGCGAGCATCCCACGAAGAAAATCATATCGTTATTTCCATTACCGATGACGGTAAGGGAATAAATCCTGAAAAGATTAAAAAAACTTCCATTGAAAAAGGCATCATAACAGAAGAAGAAGCGCGAAATTTAAATGATCGCGATGCAATGTTTTTAATTTTTAATCATGGCATATCCACTGCAGAAAAAGTGACAGATATTTCAGGACGCGGTGTCGGGATGGATATTGTAAAGTCCCATATTGAGAAACTGAATGGCATTATTGACATAAAATCGACGGTTGGCGAAGGAACGAGTTTCATAATTAAACTACCTTTGACGTTGGCTATTATACGATCTTTATTAGTAAAGTTTGGTGAAAAAACATTTGCTATACCATTAGTTAATGTTTTAGAGATTATTCGATTAGATCAAAGCGATATTCAAAGAATAAAAGACCAAGAAGTCGGAATGATTCGAGGAAGAGTATTGCCCCTTGTAAGAATGAAGGAGCTTTTAGGTATTTCAAATGAAAGTGAAACAATTCAGCGTAAAAAAAGAGAATTTGTAGTTGTTGTCGGAATTGCAGATAAACGAATTGGTATTATTGCTGATAAAACAATTGGAAATCAAGAAATTGTCATTAAGTCATTAGGTTCATATATTGGAGCTCCACCATATATATCGGGGGCAACGATTATGGGGGATGGCAGTGTCGCACTAATTCTAGATGTATCTTTAATTGTACGAGATTACGGTACCCAGATGTTGGCGCAAAAAGAAGAAGTCATGAAACAAGAATTAGAGGAAGAGAAACAAATTGTTACCTTTAAGCTAGATAAAGAAGAATATGGAATTGAAATACAGAAGGCAAAAGACATTATTTCTGTACCCACAATAACAAAAGTGGTCCAAGCGCAACACGACTTACTTGGACTTATAAATCTTCGTGGCAACATGTTATCAGTTATTGATTTAAGGAAACGTTTTAACCTTCCGGAAGTGAAACAAACGAAAAAATCTCGAGTAATTGTTGTAGAAAATGGTACCGAAGATATTGGGTTTTTAGTAGATGAAGTAACTCAAGTAATAAAAGTAAATCAACTATCCATTGAACTACCACAAGAAGAACATTATTATAACTCTTCTAAATTGATAAAGGGAGTTAGCAAATTAGGAGATCGAGTAGTTTTAATATTAGATTTTGATGAAATTTTATCTTCAATTAAATTAGATTATTTAAGTTTAAGTGAATCGTTATAGGAGGCTAAACCGATGGGTTTATTTAATAATTCAAAAGCACAAAAAGAACAAATTTTAAAATCAACTGCAGATCTAGAACTAGAATTATCTCAGTTAACGGAAGTAACTAATCAATTAATAAAAGGTAATGAGCATCAAACAAAAAAGCTCGAACAAACGGAAAACATGTTAAATACTATTTACCAATCGCTAGCAGGAGTTGTATCTACTGCAAATAGTTTAAAAGATCATAGTAATGTTGCTATGCAAATATTTAATGATACTTTACATACAATGACTAATTTAGGGAAAAAGGTAGAAAATAGTTCGGTTTCTATTGAAGAGGTTACTTCTGTGCTTCGTGTAATGGCTAACGAAATTAAAGAGGTTACAGATAATGCACAATTGTTAACAGAGTCTGCAAGTATTGTATCAAGTTCAATTCAAGAAATAGCAGCCTCTATTCAGCAAGTATCCGTTAATTCAATGAGTACAACAAACTCTGTAGAAAATATTTCTAAATCCATTGAACAAATGAGTCAATCGATTGCTGGTGTTGCGAAAAATGCGGAGAACTTAACAGAGGTAGCCTTCAGTATGCACAATGCGATGAACGAATTTACGCTTGTAGTTGAAGATGTAGAAGAAAATTCGAATACGGTATCTACTTCTATTGAAGAATTGGCGAGATTTATTGAGGAAATGACTGTATCGATTAAAAGTGTTGCAGAAAATGCAGAGAGCGTAACAAATTCTGCTAACGAATCGTATCAAGCGATTCAGGAAATGGCGGCTTCTACACAACAAGTAGCTGGAAACGCTATAAGCACTGCTAAATCAGTTGAAGAATTTTCTACGGCAGTAGAAAAAATTGTTATTTCTATTGACCAAGTTGCGAATAATACAGAAAGCTTAACTTCTTCTGCGAAAGAAACGACTGATGGTTTGACAGAGATGGCTACATCCATTCAACAAGTTGCAAACTTGACAATGAATACTTCTGATGCTGTGGAAGAAGTATCTACAGCAATGGAAGAAGTAAATAGTCAAATTCAAGGTATTGCAAATAACGCAGAAAATTTAACTGTTTCTGTGGAAACGACGAGTGCAGCAATTCAACAGTTAAGCGCATCAATTCAACAAGTAGCTGGAAATACTAGCAGTACTGCAAGTTCAATTGAACAAATTTCTGTTGCATCAGAACAATTAGGAAAATCGAGTAGAGGTATAGCAAGTAATGCAGAAATCTTATCGGATCATGTAAAGAATGCCAATGAATCCATTCAAGAGATGGCAGCATCTATTGAGCAAGTAGCTGGGAACGCTAGCAGTACGACTGCATCGGTAGAAGAAGTTTCCGCAGCGATTGAAGAAATTGGTAGCCAAGTAAAAGGAGTGGCTGGCAATGCTGAGTCTTTAACAAGTTCGACATTAGAAATTTCTTCAGCAATTCAAGAATTAGCGGCATCTGTAGAACAAGTTGCAGGAAATGCACAAAATACAGCTAGTGCAGTGGAACAAGTTTCAGTCTCAATTGAACAAATGGGTAAATCTATTAGAGGCGTGGCTTCTAATGCCGAGAACTTAACAGCAACAGCTGAAGAAACGAGACATGCTATACAAGAAGTTGCAGCTTCTATCGAGCAAGTTGCTGCAAATGCAGAAAATGTCAATCAGTTTGCTGCAGCTGCAACTGAAGATGCTATAAATGGTCGAGAAGCTGTTCGTGAATCCGTTGAAGGGATGCAAGAAATCGGGAAAGTAATTCAACAAGCTTCTACAGTAATGCAAAATTTAGGAAAGAGTTCCGATGAAATTGGTAGCATCATTGAAGTAATAGATGATATTGCGGAACAAACGAATTTATTAGCATTGAATGCCGCTATTGAAGCTGCAAGAGCAGGTGAGCATGGGAAAGGTTTTAGCGTAGTTGCTGACGAAGTAGGAAAACTGGCAGAAAGATCAGCAGCAGCAACGAAGGAAATTGCAGCACTCATAAAAGGTATACAAGCAGAAACATCGGATGCCATTAAGGCGATTGAAATTGGAGAACGAAAAGTTGAAGATGGATATAAGCTTTCGGATCGGGCAAGTGGGGCCATCGAAAAGATTGTTTCAAGTGTAGAAAATATCAACTTACAAATTTCGGAAATTACAACTGCAACGACGGAGCAAGCTAAACAATCTCAAGTGATTGTAGGTTTAGTTGAAAATGTAACAAACCAAGCAAATCAAGTAACTCAAGCCACAATAGAACAAACATCAGGTGTTGAAGAAATTATTCGCGGTGTTACTAATGCACGAGAGCAAGTAAATCAAATTTCTGATGCAATGATGGAACAAGCTGCTCAATCTCAACAAATTGTTAACTCTGTTGAAAGTATGCAAGTGCAGGTAGAGGAAGTAACGCAGGCAGTGAAAGAACAAGCAGCTGGAATTGAAGACATTATAAAAAGTACAATCAACTCCCGAGAACAAGTGGAACAAATTACAATCGCAACGGTAGAGCAAGCAAACCAAGCTCAAAATATTGTAAATTTACTTGCCAATATACTAGAACAAGCAGATCATGTGACAAATGCAACATATGAACAAAAAGAAGCTGTTGATGAAATTATCGAAGGAATAAGAAACTCCCGTGAACAACTTGAACAAATTTCAACAGCAACAGAGGAACAAGCTTTACAATCACAATCTATCATTGCGGAAGTAGAATTGATGGTAGATCAAACAAATCAAGTTACAACTGCTGTAAAAGAACAAGAGGCTGGGGTAGAAGAGATTGTTAGAAGCGTTATTAGTGCGCGCGATCAAATAAGCCAAATTACCATTGCCACTCAGGAACAAGCAAAACAAGCGGAGCAGATTGTTGCTGCAATACTCAATGTGACAAACGAAGCGGAAGCGGTTACGCAAGTTGTAAAAGAGCAAAAAGAGGATGCTGAAAATGTAAGAAAAGAAGTAATCAATGCTCGGGAGCAAGTGAAACAAATTTCAACTGCTATGGAAGAACAAGCACAACAAACTCTTAATATGGTTAACTATATTGAAAATGTTTTAAATAAAAGCAATCTAGTAACGAATGCAGTAATAGAACAAGTAAAAGGTATTGAAGATATTAATAAAGAGATCAATATTGTACGAGATGAAATGAAACAAACCACGGATTCTACTAAAGAATTATCTCAAAATATTCAATTAGTTGTAACGAACATTGAAAATATGGTAGAACAAGCAAATCAAGTAACGGAAGCAATGACATCACAAGTGAAAGATGCAGAAGAAATTACGAAAGAAATTCAAAATGCTAAAGAACAAATGGTTCAAATTACTCAAGCCATTGATAATCAAGCAACAGAATCTGCATCAATCATTTCAAAAACAGTAGAAATTACGAAACAAGCCGAAAATGTAACGGAATTAACAAATAGGCAAGGAGTAGGTGTTGAAGAAGTTATTCACGCAGTTACTTCTATCAATGAAGAAATGCAACAAGTCACAACGACAACAAGTACTTACAATAATGAATGTGGAGATGTTGTGAAGGAAATTGAAAGAGTACGAACAATGGCTAACGATTTTAACGAAATCACAAAGGTTCAAAGCAATGAATTAAAGAACGTGGAGAATTTAATTACGGAGATTGCTGCTTATTTACTTCAATCTAAAATGGTATTAAATGAACTGACGAAAAATGTGGATATCATTTCAAAGAAGAAAAATGAAATTCAGTCATCTGCATTTAC
>JAAYHP010000269.1 GCA_012735355.1 Lysinibacillus sp.
GTAGATGCACCGTGCATTTATTTCGGAAAATATGGCGGTTGCCAACTGCAACATCTTTCTTATGAAGCGCAGTTAAAGTGGAAAGAAAACATGGTCCGAAATGTGATGAAGCGAATTGGAAAAATTGATGCTCCAGTAAGAGCTATTAAAGGAATGGAAGACCCGTGGAACTACCGGAACAAATCCCAAATTCCTTTTGGTATGAGTGAAACGGGGCCGATTGCAGGGTTTTATAAATCAAGAACTCATCAAATTGTCGATATGGAGCGTTGCTTGATTCAAGTAAGTGAAGCAGATAAAATGATGGCGAACTTGAAGAAGGAGCTAGAAAATCTCGGTATTCAACCATATAATGAGCACGCTCATCAAGGAATGCTACGTCACGTAGTTGTTCGGGTAGGGAAAACGACAGGGGAAGTAATGGTCGTGTTAGTGACGAAAAACAGGAAGTTTCCTCAAAAAAATGAAGTAGTTGAAGTGATTCGAAAGCTTGTACCAAACGTAACGTCCATCGTGCAAAACGTAAATAGTGAAAAAACGAACGTGATTTTAGGGAATGAAACGATCACTCTTTGGGGGAAAGAATCAATTGAAGACACGATTGGTGGTGTGCGTTTCGAAATTTCTGCCCGCTCCTTCTATCAAGTAAATCCGGTTCAAACAGAAGTGCTGTATAAACAAGCTTTGGACTATGCGAATTTGACTGGCGAAGAAACAGTTATTGATGCGTATTGCGGGATTGGAACGATTTCGTTATTTTTAGCAGAAAAAGCGAAGCATGTGATGGGTGTTGAAATTGTCGAACAAGCCATTGAAGATGCGAAGCGAAATGCAAAGTTGAACGGCTTTACGAACACGTATTTTGAAGCTGGCCCTGCTGAAGAAGTGATTCCTCGTTGGTATAGCGAAGGAAAGCGGGCAGATGTCTTAGTTGTTGATCCACCTCGTAAAGGATGCGACCAAGCGTTACTTGATACGATTATCGAACATAAACCAAAACGAGTAGTCTATGTTTCGTGTAACCCATCTACTTTAGCACGAGATTTGCGCATTTTAGAAGACGGTGGATACAAAACAGTTGAAATCACACCAGTGGACATGTTCCCGCAAACGACACACGTTGAGTGCGTTTCGCAGATAGTTTTAAAATGAAAAAATGAGGCAAGATAAGGTTTCTCTCTTGCCTCTATGCAATTTTAGGTGTGGTAAACCGGTAATGAATTATTGGTGTACCGTCCTCTTTTACCTCGATTCGATTAATCAGTCGATGGAGAATATCCTCGGTTAATTCATCGAAATTTAGGAATTGAAGTAATTCCTTTTTGAGCTTTTCAATCGTTTCGATTACATCCTCGCTTTCCATCAATGAAAGAAGTTCATTTTTCTGTTCCATTAATTCAGTTAAATCCTTGTTCGTTGCTTCAATACTCTCTTGATATTCTTCATTGGTAATGATTCCGTCAGCTAACAGGTTGATGAATTTCCTTTTTCGATTTTTTAAAACATCCATCTGTTTGTTAATCTTATTGATTTTCTTTTGAGAATCTGATTTTGTACTTTTCGATTTTCTCTCCTTCTTCTTTATATATTGCTCTTTGTCAATTTGATGAATTAAGGATTTTATGTCATTTAGAATTGTTTCTTTTAAAAAATCCTCTTTTATTGTGTGGGCGGTACAAGCTTTTTTTCCATGACGCGCATAAGCCCCACAAATGTATCCGTCTCGATTGCTTCGGAACCACATACCTGTACCACAATCGGCACAAAAGAGGACATTAGTAAAAAGATGTATCTTGGGTGCTGTAATATATTTTCTTCTCTGCTCTAATTGATTTTGGACAGCATCAAACGTTTCCCTAGATATAATTGGCTCATGTGCATTTTTGATAATAAACTGTTCTTCTTTAGGAACGTTTTTTCTTCTTTTACTTGTTACACTTACTGTCGTTGTTCTTCCTTGAACAAGATCCCCAACGTAATGGGGATTTGTTAAGATGCATCTAATGGTAGAATCATGCCACTTATTTCCTGCGTTTGCTTTTCCAGCTATTTGAGCAGGGGTTGGAACTCCCTCGTTATATAGCCGTCTTGCAATACTTTGTCGTCCGTTTCCTTCCAAATATTCTTTGAAAATTCGTCTAACAATATTTGGTGTTTCATCATTTCGGATATACAATTTTCCATCTCTTACTTCATACCCATATGGAGGGTTCGATCCTTTAAAAAGTCCATTTTTTGCTCGAGTTTTTAATGTCTCTTTCACACGATTACTCGTGTTTTGAGATTCTTGTTCATACATCCATGCATAAAGGCCAAACATATGAGTGTTCCCTGTTAATGTATTGATTGCATTATCTAATGTAATGATGTGAATCCCTTGGTTTTCACATAAGTTTTTGATTTTATAGGATAACTCTCCATTGCGGGCAAGACGTGATAACTCTTTAGCAAGAATGATATCGAACTCCTTATTCTGAGCATCTTCAATAAGTTTTTGAAGTTCTTCTCTTTTTGCCGTCGTCCCGCTCTCAACGTCAATATAAAATTTGTAAATATCCCAACCTTTTTCCGCTATATAATTATAAAACAGTTCTTGCTGATATTTTAAGGAATCTTTTTGTTCTTCTTTATCGGTAGAAACACGAACATATAC
>JAAYHP010000270.1 GCA_012735355.1 Lysinibacillus sp.
ATGCCTTATATGGGGAAGTACCAGAGCATCTATTTGAATACGCTGCTGTCGGAACGATTGCAGACCTTGTGCCACTTATTGGAGAAAATCGTTATATCGTTCAAAAAGGTTTAGAATATATTCGGAAATCTTCTCAACCATGGGTACAAGCTTTATGTGAGGCTTCTGGCGTGAACAAACAGGACATTGATGAAGATTCGATTGGCTTTTATTTCGGTCCTCGGTTAAATGCGATTGGTCGGTTAGGAGATGCCAAACCGGGTGTTGAATTTTTAATGAGTGAAGACTTGGCTACAGCAAGCCAAGGAGCGAAACTATTGAATGAAAAAAATAAGGAAAGAAAAGAATACGTTAGTTCTATTACAGAAGAAGCAATGGAGATGATTGAAAATAATCCTTCTATCGGCGATTCTTTAGTGCTTGTTGTTGCAAAGGAAGGATGGCATCCGGGAGTAATCGGAATCGTCGCTTCACGATTAGTGGAAAAATACTACAAACCAACGATTGTGCTATCCCTTGACCGTGAAACGGGATTAGCGAAAGGCTCGGGAAGAAGTATTGAAGGTTTCCACTTATATAATGAACTGGCGAAGAATAAGGATATTATTCCTCATTTTGGTGGGCATCCAATGGCGGCAGGGATGACTTTTCCAATGGAGCATGTTGATGAATTAAGAACGCGTCTTCATAAGCAAGCTTCGGAATGTTTAACAGAAGAGTTACTTGTGCCTAAACTTACGATTGATGTCCCCATTAATATAGGTGAAGTAACCGTTGAAGCAATTGAAGAAATGGGGAAATTGCGACCTTTTGGTGTTGCATTTGAAAAACCTATTTTTTCTTTACAAAACGTTCAAGTGCGTTCCATGCGCAAAATTGGTGCCAATGAAACCCATTTAAAAATGGAACTTGAAGATATTTCAGGGATCATTGATGTGGTCGGATTTAATAAAGGATATTTATTTGATGAAATATCCGATGGTGTCGAGCTTTCCATCGTTGGAGATTTACAGGTAAATGAATGGCAAGGACGAAAAAAGCCCCAATTTCTTCTTTCAGATGTCCAAACAACAGAGTGGCAATTGTTTGATTATCGAGGAAAAGGAAATACTAATCAATGGTTTAAAATCGTTCCGAAAGAAAATACTTCATTTATTGCATTTCAAGAGGAAACAATCGAATATTTTCAAGGGACTCTTCCTTTTATCCATTTAATTGAAGAAGAAAACTTACCGCAGCTTTCTCCGTTTATAGTGTTACTTGATTTGCCAAAACAGATTTATACGATGGAAAAATTAATTGAAATGGCTAAACCGAAACGAATATACGCTGTATTTTATACGCCGAATCCTCAATTTTTTAATGGAATGCCGACGAGGAAACACTTTGCCACATATTATTCTTTCTTAAAAAATCAACCATTTATTAATTTGCAAAAGCATATTCAATCGGTATCTAATTATATTGGTTTAAACGAAGATACAATAAAATTTATGACAAAGGTGTTTTTTGAACTCGGTTTTGTTACAATAGACAATGGTGTAATTTCAGTTAATGTTGATGCAAAGAAACGTTCCTTAACCGAAGCTGCTACATATCAATTAAGAGAACAGCAGATTTTAATTGAACAGCAATTTTTATACTCAACTTATACAGAATTAAAACAATGGTTTCAAAAACGCATGAAAGAAGTTTCATATTCCTAAGGGAGGATTTATTTTAATGGATTTAAAACAATATGTAACAATTGTAGAAGATTGGCCAAAAGAGGGAATTAGTTTCAAAGATATTACAACTTTAATGGATAATGGACCAGCCTACAAATACGCTGCAGACCAAATCGTTGAATTTGCGAAGGAAGTTGGGGCAGACATTATCGTTGGCCCAGAAGCTCGCGGTTTCATCATAGGTTGCCCTGTTGCATATGCGTTAGGGATTGGTTTCGCTCCGGTACGAAAGCCAGGAAAATTGCCACGAGAAGTCGTAAGTGTTGAGTATGATTTAGAATATGGATCCAACACGTTAACGATGCACAAAGATGCAATTCAACCAGGACAAAAGGCATTAATTGTTGACGATTTACTTGCGACAGGTGGCACAGTTGATGCGACAATCAAACTTATTGAAAAACTTGGTGGAGTTGTAGCTGGATGCGCCTTCATTATAGAGTTAACTGAATTAAGTCATACCTTTCGGGATTAAACCCAATCCTTTCTCCGCTTTCTGTCACGAAAAAGA
>JAAYHP010000271.1 GCA_012735355.1 Lysinibacillus sp.
GGATATTTTGTATTTGGAGGGTATGAAATGGGCTTATTGAAAGCGGGAGTCGGTGCACTAGAAGGAGTGCTAGCTGACCAATGGAGAGAATATTTTTATTGCGAATCAATTCCAGCCGACGTGTTAGTTGCGAAAGGAAAAAAGCGAGGTGGCAAGAGAGGTTTTAATCGAAAATCAAGCGACAACATTATTAGTAACGGCTCTATTATTGCCATCAATGAAGGACAAAGCATGATCATCGTCGACCAAGGAAAAATTGTAGAATTTTGTTCAGAACCAGGGGAATACGTTTATGACTTTTCAACAGAGCCAAGCATTTTTTATGGCAACTTAGAAGAATCTGTTAAGCTAAGCTTTGAATCATTTGGAAAACGATTAAGCTTTGGCGGTGAACCAGGAAAAGATCAACGTATTTACTATTTTAATATGAAAGAAATTACAGGGAATAAATATGGAACCCCATCCCCTATTCCATTCCGCGTCATTGATCAAAACATCGGCTTAGATATCGATATTTCCATTCGATGCCATGGAGAATACTCCTACAAAATTGTCGATCCAATTCTTTTTTATACGAATGTTTCTGGCAACGTGCAAGATGAATATAGACGTTCGGAAATCGATGGACAATTGCGTTCGGAGTTATTAACTGCATTACAACCAGCCTTTGCAAAAATTTCATCATTAGGTATTCGATACAGCGAACTACCTTACCATACGATAGAAATTACGAAGGCATTAAATGAAGTTTTATCGGATAAATGGAGTAAAAAACGTGGAAACAAAATCGTTTCTTTCGGGATGAATAGCGTCAATGCACCAAAAGAAGACGAAGAGATGATCAAACGTCTTCAAAAAACTGCTGTATTGCGCAATCCATCAATGGCTGGAGCAACTATTATTGAAGCTCAAAGCGAAGCAATGAAAAAAGCTGCGGAAAATAAAGGTGGAGCTTTCGTTGGATTTGCTGGCATGAACATAGCGCAACAAGCTGGCGGTGTCAATGCAAAAGATTTATTTGAATTAGGTGCAAATCAAATACAGTCTTCTCCTTCGAATGAAGCCACTTGGAAATGTAATTGTGGCGCTTCAAATACCGGAAACTTCTGTACGGAATGTGGCATGAAAAAACCAGTTAAAAATAGCTGGACTTGTCAATGTGGTACTGAAAACAAAGGGAAGTTTTGCCATGAATGTGGTTCGCCTAAACCTGCAAACTTTGCCCTTGTTTGCGATAAATGTGGATGGCAACCGGAAAATCCATCATTTACTCCAAAATTCTGCCCTGAATGCGGAGATATTATTGATGAAAACGATCGAAATTAGGGAGGTTTCGTTGTGACGAATGAAGAAAAGCGGCAAGACATCATGGAAGTAGATGAATATAGCGCAAAATGTCCTGCCTGTTTTGCCTCTATTAAATTTAACCCTGAAAATGGCAATTTAAAATGTCCCTATTGTCACCACGAAGAACATATTCCTGAAGCGGATTTAGAAGCAGATGAAGAAGTGGAAGAATTAGATTTCCATTCCGCAGAAGCGAGAAGCAGTTTCCGATGGGGAGAAGAAAAAAAGATTGTGATTTGTGATTCCTGTAGTGCTGAACTTGTTTATGATGCACTAAAAGTGGCAAGCGTTTGCCCCTATTGCGGTTCCAATCATGTGATGCCCAGTTCAACAGAACACTCTTTAGCTCCGAATGGCATCGTTCCCTTTCAAATTACGATGGAGCAAGCAAATCAAAACTTTAAACAATGGATTAAAGGAAGATGGTTTGCTCCAAATGAAGCGAAAAAATCAGCAAAAGCAGGTGCTTTCACCGGCATTTATATACCTTACTGGACCTTCGATACAAAAACAGCATCCCAATATACAGCAAGATATGGAAAACATCGCACCGTTTACGATAAAGACGGTAAACCTCAAACCGTCACCGATTGGTATCGGACGAAAGGTTTTTACCAAGAATTTATAGACGATCATCTCGTTCTTGGTTCTACCCGTTATGACGGCCACATTTTAAAAAAAGTGGAACCTTTTAATGTGAAAGCATGTAAACCATTTCAAAATGATTATTTACAAGGCTTCATTGCAGAACGCTATAGCGTTGGATTAGAAGATGGATGGAAAATTGCAAAAGATGAGATTCATGACTACTTACGCTATCAAATTACTCAGCATATCATCTTTAGACATCGGGCAGACGTTGTTAAAAACTTAAGATTTTCTACCGTTCATTCGAACATTACATATAAATATTTAATGTTACCTTTATGGCTTTCTACCTTTACGTTTAAAGATAAGCGGTATCAATTTATGGTCAATGGACAAACTGGAAAAGTCGGAGGAGAATATCCAGTATCTGCAATAAAAGTAACGATCGCTATCCTTATCTTTATCATCATTGCCATCGCCCTATATTTCGGTATAGAGAATTCATAAAAAAGAATGTCTGAAAAGAAAATCAGGAAGGCAAAAAGAGGTTGGGACATATAGCTAATATAATTAAGAATCAGTGAAGAAGCATAGTAAAAAAAAGATATGCAACGAAAATTGATTGGAGTGACGGGGCGACTCCAACGGGAACAGCCCGAAACTCGAGACCCCGCAGGAGCGAGGAACGAGCTCCGAGGA
>JAAYHP010000038.1 GCA_012735355.1 Lysinibacillus sp.
AATGATTTCACCGATACTAAAACGCTCTTAGTCACAAAAAATTTGCGATAACGAGACTCGCCTTTCAGTTAAATTTCTTTAAGTTTACACTTTATTTACTAAAAATTTCAATTGGCAAGAAACGACCGTTTCTCCTGTTTGTTTTTGTATCCGTTGCCCCACTGTAACCACACCTGTGCCGTTCCCTTTATCTTGTAAATCCGTCACTTCCAATTCTAAATGTATCGTATCACCAATAAAAGTTGGATTTACAAAGCGAAGGTTATCTATTCCGTAAAAAGCGATAATTTCATCTGTCCCCATTTCTAAAAGACCCGTTCCAACAGATAAAACGAGCATACCGTGGGCAATTCGTTGTTTAAACCGTGTATTTTTTGCATATTCCGCATCCTTATGTAGAGGAAAATAATCTCCGCTGACAACTGCAAAATTTACAATATCACTTTCTGTTATCGTCCGCCCTCTCGACTTCCACTTTTCACCTATTTCATATTGATCAAATGTTTTGCCTAACATTTCTTCCTCTCCTCTTTTATTCCCTATTTAGCAATATATGCGAATTCTATTATATATATGAATCACCTTGTCTATATATGGAAAAATGTTAAACAATTGAAAATCTATTAAATTATCGAACAACTAAAACATCGTATGGAGAGTGGCGTACAATGCGTTCAGCAACTGAACCAAGCATTAATTTTTCAATCTTGCTATAGCCTGTTGCACCACAAATAATTAAATCTACTTCTGGTAAGCTCGTTAAAATAGTTTTAGCGGCCCCCTCTTCCACTAACGTTTCTACTTGAGCTACCCCTTCTTCAAGGGCAACTTTTTTTAATCTCTCTAATTCTTCTTTCGCTTTCACTTTTAATTCTTCAGCGTATTTTAAATCATAAGCTGCAATCGAACCAAAAGACTTTGTATCTACTACATGTACGATGAGAAGTGTTGCATCAAATTCTTTTGCGGTGTTAATCGCCTTTTTAAAGGCTTTGTTTGCTGCTTCAGAAAAATCAATTGCTACTGCGATTTTGTTATAACTCATCATCACATTCACTCCTTTTGATAGTTTTATCATATCAAAAATTCACACAAACCAATATGATTAAAAAAGCAAAATTAAAGCACTCCTAAAATTAGAAGCGCTCATTCTACAATACTTTTTCCAAAAATTCCTTTGCTCTCTCTGTTCTCGGAGTTGTGAAGAATTGTTCAGGCGAAGAATCTTCAATTAACTTTCCATCTTCTAAAAACAAAATTCGATCTGCCACTTCTCGAGCAAAGCCCATTTCGTGGGTAACGATAATCATCGTCATGCCTGATTCCGCTAAGTCTTTCATTACTTCTAGAACTTCCTTTACCATTTCTGGGTCAAGGGCAGATGTTGGTTCATCGAATAACATCACTGTTGGGTTCATCGCTAAAGCGCGAGCAATGGCTACCCGTTGCTTCTGACCGCCCGATAAACGGTTCGGATATTCGTTGCGCTTTTCATACAAACCTACTTTTCGTAATAAGTCTTCAGCAGTTTTCACCGCTTCTACCTTCGAAACATTTTTCACGTTAATTGGTGCATAAATTAAATTTTCCAAAACCGTTTTATGTGGAAACAGATGAAAATGTTGAAATACCATCCCAACATTTTGGCGAATTTTATTAATATTTTTCTCCGTTACAACTTGATTATTAATTTTAATAATCCCGCTTGTCGGTTTTTCTAGCATGTTAATGCATCTTAAAAACGTGGACTTCCCTGAACCAGAAGGGCCAATTACAGCGATAACTTCTTTTTCTTTAATATCCGTTGAAATACCCTTTAATACTTCATGATCACCGAAGGATTTATGTAAATTCTCAATTTTAATCACTTCTACTCATCCTCACTTCTAATCGTTTACCAAGGAATGATAAAACGAGAGTCATTACGTAATAAATTAAACCAGCAAACATTAAAGGTTCTAGATATTTAAAAGTATCTCCTCCAACGATGTATGCACGGCGCATAATATCTAGACCACCAATCACCGTTACAATCGCAGACTCTTTATTTAATGTAATAAATTCATTCATTAATGATGGTAAAATATTTTTCATCGCCTGCGGTAAAATGATATCTTTCATCGTTTTTGCATAAGGAATACCTAAAGCTTGAGAAGCTTCCATTTGTCCTTTATCGATAGCATTAATTCCTGCACGAATAATTTCGGAGATATAAGCACCGGAATTTAAACCGAAAGCAAGAATAGCAGCTGGTAATGCTTCTATATTAATTCCAAATATTTGAGGAATTGCAAAGTAAACGATCATCAATTGTAAAACGAGTGGTGTTCCACGAAATACAGATGTATAAAATTGGGCAATCCAACGCAAATCTGCGAACTTTCCTATTTTACAAATGGCAAGTAATATACCGAGCACAAGACCTAAAATCGTAGCACTTACGACAATTTGAAGCGTAACCCCTATCCCAGCTAAAATATACGGAATGGAGGGAACGATTGCTGCAAAGTCAAAAACGTTTAAGTTCATGATGTCTCCTTCCTAACATAAAAGTAGTGTAACTCCTATAAAAAATTTAATTCCTCCAAGGGAAAAGTCCCTTGAAGGAGTAAACGAAATTATTCAGCTGTTACAACAAACCATTTTTCTTTTAATGCATCTAACGTGCCATCTTCAGCTAATTCTTGAATGGCTTTGTCAAATTCTGCTTTTAATTCACTGCCTTTAGGAAGTACGATCGATTTATCCTCGTTTTCACCTACAATTGTTACAGGGAAATAAGTAAATTTATCATTTGATGCTACATAGTTTTCTGCAACGATATCTTCAATAAATACGCCTGCAAAACGGCCGTTCACTAATTCTTGAATCGCTTGTGGCACTGCATCACGACTTTCAACTTTTACACCTTCGATTAGTTCTGCCACTTCATTTGCATAGTCTAATTGAATGGACGAAACTTGCGCTCCAACTGTTTTTCCAGCTAAATCTTCTTCCGATTCAATTCCGCTATCTTTCATTGTTAATACTACTTGTTGTGTTTCATAGTAAGGTACAGTGAAATCCACTACTTTTTCTCGTTCAGGAGTTGCACTCATTCCTGCGATTACAAAATCGAATTTACCCGCTTCAATTGCAGGAATTAAACTGTTAAAGTCCATATTTTCTACTATAATTTCATAGCCTAATTTTTCTCCAATAGCTTTTGCTACATCGATATCAAAACCGATAATTTCCTCACCATTTGCAGTATCAACATATTCAAATGGTGGATAGTCAGCACTTGTCCCCATTACTAATACTTTTTTATCTTCAGTTCCTTCAGTTTCTGTGCCAGTTGATTTTTCTTCCCCTGCGCCACAAGCAGCAAGAATGCCTAGTACTAATACAAGCATGAATAATAATAGTTTGTTTTTCATTGTCTCTTTCTCCTTTTGTTGTTTAAAATTCTTTCATATATCTTACAATTGCTTTTTCAAGCATTTGTAATCCGTCATCAATTTGTTCTTTTGTAACTACGAGTGGTGGAATCATACGAATTACCTCACCGTTATTTCCACAAAGGTAGAATAAAACCCCTTCTTCTAATGCATGGTCAAGAATGCGACTTACAGCTTGCCCATCCGGCTCTCCAGTTTTCGGATTTGAAATTTCGATTCCAATCATTAATCCTACAGAACGAACGTCGCTAATAATTGGATATTTTTCTTTTAATTTCAACAATTGTTCCCGAGCATATTGACCTACGACTTTAGAATTTTCCACTAAGTTTTCTTCACGGAAAACTTCGAGTGTTGCAAGAGCTACAGAACAAGCGATAGGATTTCCTCCAAAAGTTGTACCGTGGGAACCTAATGGCCACTTTTTCATTAATTCTTTTGAAGCTACCGTTGCGGATAAAGGAAGCCCTGAAGCAATTCCTTTTGCAATCGCCATAATGTCCGGTGTAACGTCGAAATATTGTGCTGCAAACCATTCACCTGTACGGCCGAACCCAGTTTGCACTTCATCAAAAATAAGCAAAATTCCGTGTTCGTCGCATATTTCTCGGACTTTTTTCACCCAAGTTTTAGGCGGTACGATATATCCGCCTTCACCTAAAACAGGTTCCATAATGACCGCGGCTACTTCTTCCGGAGTAACTTGATGTTTAAAAAGTCTTGCAAAATCCTTCTCCAATTGCTCTACGCAATACACTTCTGGGTCCATTCCTTCTGGACAACCTTTCACATCGGCATAAGGAATTTGGTAAGACAAGTGGGACGGTTGCATAAACTTCCGATACTTACTTTTTGACGTCGTGACACTTAACGACCCCATCGAGCGACCGTGGAAACAGCCGATAAAAGATACAACATAAGGCCGTTCCGTTACATACTTCGCAAGTTTTATTGCACCTTCGATAGCTTCGGTTCCACTATTTCCGAAGAAGAAACAATCTAAATTTCCTGGAAGTACTTGTCCAAGTTCTTTCGATAATTTCAATATCGATTCGTACATTATGACACCAGATGGACCATGAACGAGCTGGTCCGCTGCATCTTTAATCGCTTGTACAATTTTCGGATGACGATGGCCTGTATTAGCCACAGCGATTCCAGAAGTAAAATCTAAATACGTTTTTCCATCAGCACCGTAATAATAACATCCTTCTTCTTTCACAACAGGAAGATTTGGATGGTCCTTTGCCATACTTGGTGCTAAATAATCTCCCATAGATTCATATAATGTAAGCCAATCACTCATGATGCCCCTCCTCTTTCTATGGATCAATATCGTTAACATACGATTTTTTCGAAATTCAATTCGTTTTTATTTGTTATTTTAATTGTTTATAACTTTACACCCGAACGAATAATTATGCAATTGATTTTTGTTAAAAAAATAATATTTAAATAATTAGAATAGTAAGAAAGTTTTACTAAACTGTTTACATAAATTAATTTTAAAGAAATAAAAATAGCGCCTAAACC
>JAAYHP010000272.1 GCA_012735355.1 Lysinibacillus sp.
TATTATATCGGGCTCGCAACTTTAACAATGTGTATAGTTTTCTTTTCATTTTATTGAATGGGATTTTTTTAGCCTTCCGCCAAAAGATTTTCGAGCTGGAAGGATGGACTTTGATTGCGTTAGTAGTGTTGGGGCTTTTTGCCGTTGTGTTAAAGGAAAAGCATCCGTTGAAAAATGTCCTTGGCTGGAGTCTCGTGATTGTGCTTATGACGACACTAAGCTTCAACTTAATCGAGCCTACTCAAAATGAACGGGTTACAAATAAGGCGATCGACTTTGAACTAGCAACCCTTGATGGAAAAAGGGTACAGCTGTCAGATTATGAAGGAAAGAAAGTCATTTTAAATTTTTGGGCTACTTGGTGTCCGCCTTGCAAAGCGGAAATGCCTCATCTTCAAAAGTTTTATGAAGAGCATCAAGAGGAAGTGGAATTGATTGCCGTTAATTTAGCGAGCATTGATCACGGAAAAGAAGCGTTGCGAAACTTTATCGAAGAGTATGGACTTACCTTTCCTATCCCGTTAGATGAAAATGGTGAAATGAGGGGAAGTTATGAAGCTTTCACCATTCCAACGAGTTACTTCATTGATTCGGAAGGAAGAATTGTGGAAAAGGTTGTCGGTCCGATGGATGAAAAGATGATGGAAAGAATCGTAGAGAAAATAGATTAATATTAAATGTATTAATTATAGAAAAGAATCTAAAGCTTGCGTCATATATTGCATCAAGGAATCCTTTGGAGGTGCGAAAGTGGCAAAGGCTTTAGATTTTTTTCTTGATGAAAACTTGCAAATGTTAAAAGTGCAGGGGTTATACAATGAAATTGAATGGCTCGAAGGTGCAAATGGCCCAATTATTCAAATAAGTGGAAGGAAGCTCGTTAATTTATCTTCCAATAATTATTTAGGTTTGGCAACGAATGGAACGTTAAAGGAAGTTGCGAAAAAGGCTATCGACAAGTACGGTGTGGGTGCAGGGGCGGTTCGGACGATTAACGGAACCCTTGATTTACATGTACAGTTGGAAGAAAAGTTAGCGGAATTTAAAGGGACGGAAGCAGCGATCAGTTACCAATCTGGCTTTAATTGCAATATGGCGGCAATTTCCGCCGTGATGGACGCACGGGATTGCATTTTATCCGACCAATTGAACCACGCTTCCATTATCGATGGTTGTCGATTATCAAAAGCGAAAATTGTCGCATATACTCATTCTGATATGGATGATTTGCGAAAGAAAGCAAAGGAAGCCGTCGAGTCGGGACGTTACCGTAAAATTATGGTCATTACGGACGGCGTGTTTTCGATGGATGGGGATTTAGCAAAGCTTCCAGACATTGTTGAAATAGCAAAGGAATACGACTTAATTACGTACGTGGATGACGCGCACGGTTCCGGTGTGACAGGACAGGGAAAGGGAACGGTCAAACAGTTCGGGCTAGAAAAAGAAATTGATTTTCAAATCGGTACGTTGTCGAAAGCGATCGGAGTAATTGGCGGATATGTGGCGGGAAAGAAGAAGCTCATCGATTGGTTAAAAGTTCGCTCCCGTCCGTTTCTATTTTCAACGGCAGTGCCTCCAGGAGATGTGGCAGCGACAATAGCAGCTCTAGATATGTTGATAGGTTCAAGTGAGTTGACGGATTTGCTTTGGGAAAATGGCGATTATTTGAAAGCTGGATTAAGAAAGCTTGGTTTCAATATCGGCAATTCAGAAACGCCGATTACTCCTTGCATCATCGGTGATGAATATTTAACGCAACAATTTTCTAAGCGTTTGTTTGAAGAAGGGGTTTATGCAAAGGCGATCGTTTATCCGACAGTGCCAAAAGGAACAGGCCGAGTTCGGAACATGCCAACTGCCGCCCATACGAAAGAAATGCTTGATGAAGCGTTGGAGGTTTACAAAAAAGTAGGTCGGGAGCTTGGGGTGATTTAGCGTAATTCAAAGGAAAGGATGATCAGTTGAAAGGAAATATTACGAAATTTTTCGGGCAGGCAATGACTGGTCAAGGGATGAAAAATGTATATCAAGACATTGTAAAGGAAGCCGAAGAAGTCTATTTTTTAAAAGGGATTTTCGGCTTCAATATTTCCAACTTATTAAAAGAAATAGGCTATCATTACGTGAAAAAAGGCCTTGATATTGAATTTTTCTACGATCCTCTCTTAGAAAATACGATTCAAGCAACTTTCGTGAAAGATATCAATAAATTATTCCTCCAAAGTTCAAAACCTCACATTGATCCAACCCAACTAGGTACTCGCGATAAAATCGTTTCCTTTTATGATTGTTTAGATGAAGAAAAACTTAGCAAAAATGGGGAGAGGCTAAAGGCGCTCTCCGAAGAAGCGAGCAACTGGCATGATAAATGTTTTGATTCCCTCCGTTCTGCTATTATGATTCATGATGACTGGGAAGCGGAAACCCAAAGGCAAATGAATTGGATAGCATTAGAGGAACAACGGGATGAATTGTTTGATCAAATTTTTGACGGCATGCTGTTAAATAAAAGCGGCACTTTAGCCCATCGCCTTTTTGGAACCCTTACTCCAAATGGGGCTAGTGATCATTTTCAAAATATTACGAGACATTTAGAAAGAAGATTATTTATTAAAGGTTTACCTGGAACAGGGAAATCTTCCATGTTAAAGAAATTGAAAGGAGAAGCATTGAAGCGAGGCTTTGATGTACAAATGGTATGGTGTGGACTTGATCCAAATTCCATCGATATGGTCATCATACCGGAGTTGAAACTTTGTATTTTTGATGCTACAGCGCCCCATGAGTATTTTCCTGATGAATCAAGACAAGGGGACGAAATTGTTGATATTGCCAAACATTGCAAGTTGACGGAAGTGGAAGAAAAAAATATTGATAAGATTTCAAAAAACTATCGGAAAGCAATCAACAACGCCATCAACTATGCAAAATTGTATGCGGAAGCAGAAAGGGAAATCCGAGAGCTTATCGATCAATCAACGAATGTATCGAAATGGAAAAAGCAAGCATCCCTTATTTTTTAACATAAATCCGAGCGCTACGATGAAGCGTTCGGATTTTTTATCGCATATAGTCTAAGTTAGGGTAATGCTCGCTTATTCAAAGTAGTTCGCTCTTTTTAATCCAATCTGTACTTTACATATTCCCCAAATTATAATTATTAGCAGAGAAGTAGGATTTTTCATTGTTTAGGGGGAATTGGAATGAAAGTGGGCTGCATTCAACTAAGAGTCGGTTTTGGAAAAGTGGAGGAGAACTACGAGCGAGCTGAGCGTTATATTCGCGCGGCAGCTGAGCAAGGAGCAGAAGTAATCGTCTTACCTGAATTGTGGAATACAGGTTTTGCTTTAGAGAAATTTGAAGAATTGGCTGATGAAGAGGGACTTCGTACGAAAGCTTTTCTTACTGGGCTCGCGAAGGAATTAGGGGTACATATTGTTGGTGGCTCCGTTTCAACAAAACAAGAGGGCAAATTTTACAATACGATGTATGTGGTGAATAAAGAGGGGGAAATAGTGAGTGAATATAGTAAGGTTCATTTATTTACGTTAGTAAATGAAGGGGATTATTTAGAGGCTGGAGAAAGGATGTGTTTGTTTGATTTAGATGGGGTGCCTGCGGGAGCGAATATTTGCTATGATATTCGTTTTCCTGAATGGTTCCGTGCCCATGCGTTAGACGGGGCGAAAGTGATGTTTGTTCCAGCTCAGTGGCCAACACCGCGCATCGATCATTGGAAGATTTTGTTGCAGGCCCGCGCCATTGAAAATCAATGTTTCGTTGTGGCCATCAATCGAATTGCTCGCAATCCAGAAAATTTCAACGGGCAGTCGATGATTATCGGCCCTTGGGGAGAAATTTTATGGACAGGCGGAGAGACCGAGGATGATGAACTTGCTGTAATTGACGTTGACTATTCACAAGTCGATGAAATCCGCAAAAAAATCCCAGTGTATGAAGACCGTCGCCCAGAATTGTACGGCAGAGTGGCTGAATAAATGTTAGAATCCGAGCAAGAGTATGACTTGCTCGGGTTTTTTGGTTGTAAATGTAGAGGGGTATCGCTACAAAGTTCAGCGATAAATTCACAAAGTCCATCGATTATGCCACTAAGTTCGTCGAAAAAGGGAAGCCCCATAGAAATAGTCGCAAAGTTCATCGAAAAGTTCACAGAGTCCATCGAAATCGCCACAAAGTTCGGCGAAATCGGGA
>JAAYHP010000273.1 GCA_012735355.1 Lysinibacillus sp.
ATGAATCGTACTCCCATTCGAGTACATTCATCCAAAATAACAATTTGTAAACTGATCCGTCATTTTTTCCATAAACAATTTATGAAGCAGGAACGATGTAATTTAAAACCAAGTAAATATATTTGTTTTATTGACATTAATAAATTTATCCATTATATTAGAGTTAAGAAATTGATTGAATTCCATCGTAAATTTTAGCTAACCATCATTTATTCAAAATAAATGTTATATCCCCCCTGATAAATATAGATGGTGGAAAGTCTTTTGGCTTTCCACTCTTCAAAAAGGAGTTGTGTTTTAATGGGAAAAGTATACAGCGCTCACAATATTGCAGCTTATTTTATTTATGAATTAAATGAAACGAATACTTTTGTAAATGCAAAAGCTTTACAATTCCTACTTTCGAAAGTAAAAGAACAATGGGAAAAAGAGTTTGGCTATAACCCATTTAAAGAACAAAGCTTTTCCTTAACTCACAATGGATTTGTTGTAAAGGAAGTATTCGATGCTTATAAAGAGAATGGGGATGCAGCAATCGTAGAACCAGCAAAAGAGTGGTTTTTACAATACGGTGATTTCCAACTGATTCTTAGACCATACGCAATTCCATCCTTTACATTTGAAGAACAACAATTAGTACAAAAGGTATTGGAACAATATCGAAATACGATAATGAAAAAAGCTTCATAACTTTTTGTGAATGACTGGTCAGTACATGATAGTACTGACTTTTTTTAGTACATATGAAAAATAAATTAGAAAATTTTTTGATTAATTGAACTGTTAGTTGACCATCTGAAATAAACAATTGTCCTTCTTGGGTAGAATTCCCTTGAGTTCCTGTGCAATATACGTTAAAATTTCTGTATGCTTACATTTTAATACTATCTTCATCCGTTGAAAAAAGAGGAATTAGTGTTTGTGTAGAAAAACATTCGCTGCACTCGCTAATCAACAAAGTACTTAACGATCTAAAGAAAAAGATGGAGGCGAATAAATTATGGCAACAATAAAGGCGGCCATCTTAGGATTTGGCACAGTTGGCCAAGGCATTTATCATATACTGAATGAAAAACGTGAAGATTTACGCAATAAATTAGGCGTTGAATTAGAAGTGGCAAAAATTTTAGTTCGTGACACAACGAAAGAACGGGTACCAGGCACAAAGCATTTATTAACAGATAGTATGGACGATGTTTTATCGGTAAAAGGATTACAAGTAGTGTTTGAAGCAATTGTCAATGAGGAGCCTGCTTACACCTATTTAAAACGGGCAGTTGAACATAAATGTCACGTTATTACAGCGAACAAAGTGATGTTTGCGAAGCACGGGATGGAATTGCAAGAGCTGGCAAAACAAAATGGTGTATTTGTCGGCTATGAAGCAACAACTGCTGGTGGAGTACCGGTTATTAAAACGATGAAAAACATTTTACTTGTGAATGACGTAACGAGAATTCAAGGCATCCTAAATGGTACTTCGAACTATATCCTAACGAAAATGCG
>JAAYHP010000274.1 GCA_012735355.1 Lysinibacillus sp.
ATTAAATATCGATAAGAATGATATTTTTAACGAATCATTGGAGACGTTTCTTGCGAAGTATCATGACTTCAATTTTGAACGATTTCAATTTCTATCGGATTTAGCAAATCTAGGACATGCAACGATGCAAATATCAACAAAAAATAATAATGAGGAAGAATTGTTTCTAAAATTGGATTGCAAGTATAATTATCATTTAAACATGTTAGTGATGACAGTTATCGATATAACTGAAATTGTCCAATTGAGGAAAAAAGTAGATGAGTTACAATATTTAGGGACTATCGGTCAAATGACTGCTAGTATTGCCCATGAAATTAGAAATCCAATGACTTCCTTAAAAGGATTTATTGAATTGTTAAAAGGCAGTTCCCCTGAAGATTCAAAAAAATATTTGCAAGTAATGGAGTCTGAACTAGGAAGAATGGAAACAATTTTATCTGAAATACTTTATTTATCAAAACCGATTGAACGTCATGAAGAAGTTATTACATTATTAAATGTTGTGGAAGAAGTTGCTCAAATCATGTTGCCACATGCTTATAAAAATAATATTGTTATTGAATTAAAATTGGAACATAAACAATTGAATTCAAACATCTTAGGAAATGCTAATCGTTTAAAGCAAATGTTTATTAATTTATTAAAAAATGCGATTGAAGTAATGTCTAATGGAGGAACTATAACAATTGAGTTGAAAAATGTTGGAAATACTATTCAAGTATCTGTTCAAGATGAAGGTTTAGGAATTCCAATGGAAAATTTAAATAAATTATTTACTCCATTTTTTACAACTAAAGAGAATGGAACTGGTCTAGGTTTGGCCCTCGTGAAAAAAGTAGTCGACGAACATCGAGGAAAGATTAGAGTTAATAGTATTATGAATGTAGGGTCTACCTTTATTTTAGAGTTCCCTAACTATACCGAGTGTTATACTAGTATTTTTTACGATGATGTACAATTAAAAAAATGGATGTCAAAAAACGAAGGAAGTTCTTTGCCGGTAGTGTAACTTTGACAAATCTTCTCAATTATCGCTATAATGACTTTATATAGATAGAAAAAGAGGATGATTTGTCTTGTCATCAAATGAAATTAAACAATCGTTAAAATTGTATATTGTATTATCACGAGCAAATAAGGCAATTAATGAAGTAACAAATCAGTTCTTTCAACAAAATGGAATTAATCCTACCGAATTTGCTGTGTTAGAACTGTTATATCATAAGGGAAGACAACCTTTGCAAAAAATAGGTAGTAAAATATTGTTAGCTAGCGGTTCAATCACATATGTAGTTGATAAACTTGAAAAGAGAGGTTTTATAAATCGAATTTCTTGCCCCTCGGATCGTCGAGTTACTTATGCAGAAATATCTGAAGAGGGTTCAGCCTTTATGCAAAAAGTTTTCCCTGAACATGAACAAAATCTTCATGAATTGATGAACGTGTTAACACCAGAAGAAAAAGAAACAGCAATAGAGTTGCTGAAAAAATTAGGTTTATCAATAAAAGATTTATCATATTAATAAAAGAGGTCGGGATAAAAGTAAAAACTCATCATTTTCTCTTAAGTGAAAATGATGAGTTTTTGACATTTAACTGAAAATTGATTTCCGTTCCTGGAATGCGCATCCAGGGTCGGCCCCGCTTCCTCAGAGCTCTTACTTTGCTCCTGCGGGTCTTAAGGCTTGGACTGGTCCCGCAGGAAAGCTCTGCTTTGCTTCGAAAGCGAAGCAACAGAGGCGCTCCCCGTTACTCCAATCAATTTTTTGTCCCGCCCTCTTTTTATTATTTCTCTTCAATCGTTAAGCCCATTTGAATGAGGGCATCTTTTAAATCGTAGTCTGGTTTATCAAATACCGTTAACCGAACGAGGATGTTTTCTTTTTCGAATACGACGCCAACAACTTCGTCTTCCTCATGTGTTCCGATATATGCAACTACATCCTTGATATCTTTATGTTCTTTAATATTGTTGATTTCATATGAATCGTATTGCTCATTGATTGCAGTCATCAGTTCTTCTGTATTTGCTACTAGATTATCAAAAGAAGAATCATTTTTTTGAATCACTTCAATTCTCATAAAAATAGCATCATTTTCTTGAAGGAATAATACATCTCTTCCAGGTTCCTCTTGTGTTAGTTCATAACCTTCCAAAAGTTGAATTGAATAGTTAGCTTCATCAACAATTGTCGTTTCAATAGTATATTCTTTGCCTTTCGTTGTGTAATTCAAAGCCTTTTCTACCGGGATTGTGGAGTCATTTTCCCCAGATTGGGTATCTCCCTCTGTTGTTACCTCATCTTTTTCATTTGTATCATCTTTTTCTGTATCTGCTGTCATATTATCTGGTGCAATTTTGTCCTTTGGTTCTTCAGCGGTACCACAGGCGATAAGCAATAACAGCGATAGCAACATTATAATTAAAAATTGTAATTTCTTTTTCATTTCTACTCCTCCTTCAAATAAAACGATTCTTCTTGTGCTAAGTTTCCTTTTATACTAGATCATGTTAATGAAATGGCAATATTAAAAATAAAAAAAGGATGAAAGTTTCATGTGCGACAATGACTAATGGTAAACTTTGTTTCCATTCATACAGAGCGCCAAAAATAAGCGCAATGACGAATGCACAAATCACCCCAGGTATGAAACCACTTAATGCGATTGCCAATGAAAATAAAACACTAGTAAAGATGCAAGAGAGGATAGGAGATACAAATTGTTTTAATTTTTCTTGAACATACCCTCTCCAAAATATTTCTTCACCAACGACAATAATGAAAATTAACAATAAGTAATGCCAAATATTATTCGGCCCGTAAGAATCTAAAAATTTTCGTACAGTTTTTAATAAATCATCATCTATATAATTAAGGATAATATAACCTAGCCGGATAATACCATAGGTAATTGTACCGTAACCGATCCCATACAACATATATTTCCAAGTTGGGAGTTCATCTTTGAATTTCCCATAAAGGATAGAGATGGCCGTTCCGACGAGAAGAGTAAAAGTATATAAATACCAGAAGATTTTCTTTTCTTCGAAGGTAAAGTACATACTTATAAAAATGAAAGCAAGTGAGAGAAGGAGCAAAATGAGTTGTTTTGAATTTTTCATGTGGTCTGCCTCCTTTTTACCATATTAACAAAAAAAAATTCCCCTATCATCTTAAACAAATGAAAAGGGGAAGTTTTTTTACTTGAAATCGTTTTTGAATTTTACAATTTTGTAACGTTTATGATTAACGACGGTTTTTTCTTCCATATCTAAGTCGTGGAAATTTGCCATGATTGTTAAATCCACAATCACTGAATTATCATTAACTTTCTCGACAACACCGTGAAGTCCGTCTTTAAATTCGATGATGTCACCTACTTCTGCAATTTTCATTGGCAGGTCACTCCTTTTCGGCTACTATGAAGTTAGTTTGCATGATATTGAAAAAAATGTAAAGACATTTTCGAATAATTTTTAAATTTAGACAAAAAAGGGGGCTAAAGTTTTATATGAATAAGTATAAAGAGATGATTAATCAGTTGAAAAATGGGGAATTAGAAAGTATCGAAATATCAAAAGATGAATTTCTAGAATTTCGTGAAGTACTCGTGCAAGATGAGATGTTTAAGCATTTTAGGGGGGAGGCAAAGCAAGGAGGAAAAGTTATTTACACCTTTTCAGAAACGCCAAGAAGATAAATAAAAGCACCTTCTTCGACACGAAAAAAAGAATGAAGGGGGAATTTTTAATGGATAATATATTGTTGCAGTTAGAACAAATTCGAGAAAACATGATTCGTTCAGGAATGGAGCATGGGTTTCGAGCACCAAAAACAATTCATCTTAGCAAAGAGCTTGATCGGATTTTGAATTTGTATAACAAAATTTACAATACAACTTTAATTACAAAAAAATAAAAAAAATTTAAAAAAGGTTTTAATCCAACGGAAATTTGGGAATAGTATTACTGAACACAGCAACATTCTCATTTCCCCCTTTCAAGCAGCTAATTTGTAGCTGCTTTTTTTATTGTAAATTTTATTAATTCATTTTTTTATATCAACAATTTCCTTATTATGTGGTACATTACAAGAAAGTGTAAAAAATGTCTGAAAAATATCGAATAGGGGTGGGGAAATCAATGAATAAGACGATTTGCTTTATCGGTACAGGAGTAATGGGATCTTCAATAGTAAAACATTTGTTAAACGCTGGATACGATGTTACTGTTTACAATCGTACGAAAGAAAAGGCAATCCCTTTATTAGATCTAGGTGCAAAATGGGAAGACACTCCAAGAAAAGCAGCAGAAAATAAAGATATTATTTTCACAATGGTAGGTTTCCCATCTGATGTAGAGGAAGTTTATTTAGGAGAAGAAGGTATTTTTCAAAGTGCAAAAAGTGGGTCAATCGTTATAGACTTAACGACATCTCAACCATCGCTGGCAAAAAAATTGTATTCCATTGCTAAAGAAAAAGAAATTAGGAGTCTAGATGCACCGGTTTCTGGTGGCGATATTGGAGCGAGAAATGGCACTTTATCTATCATGGTTGGTGGAGATGAAGAGGTATTTAATGAAGTGTTGCCAATTTTACAATTGTTCGGTTCGAATATCGTTTATCAAGGGAAAGCAGGTTCTGGCCAACATACAAAAATGTGTAATCAATTATTAATTACGACGAATATGATTGGCGTTTGTGAAGCGCTTTCCTACGGCTTAAAAGCGGGATTAGATTTAGATAAAGTCTTACAATCCATTTCAACGGGGGCAGCTGGATCTTGGACACTTTCCAATTTAGGTCCACGCATGTTGAAGGGAGATTTAGAACCTGGATTTTATATTAAACATTTCATTAAAGATATGAAAATCGCTCTAGAAGAGGCAGAAAATATGGGCTTAGACTTACCGGGTTTGAAACTATCGAAACAATTGTATGAAGAGCTACTTGAACAAGGCTATGGTGATAAAGGTACTCAAGCGTTAATAAAATATTACAACAGCTAGATTTATATAACTGAATACATAGCTACAAGAATTTGATGGGAGCGATTTTGTTGGGATTTTTTAAAAGCAGTAACCCAGGTGAGCGAAGCCAATTAGCATTATATTTTTCAATTCCTATCCTATCGTGGGCACTTTATGATTTTGCTATACGATTTTTTCATCAAATATTAATACGGTCTTTTTTCCTTTTTACATGGATGAAGTGCTTGGTACCGATGCGGTCATGCAGCAAGTAGCAAGCACCTTTATTTCCTATGCGAACGCCTGCGCAAGCTTTTTCTTAGTTTTATTTTCCCCTTATATGGTGTTTGGATTGATCAAACAGGTTTGAAAAAGCGATTTATTGTTTGGTTCGCATCCATTTCTATCTTTTTTACTTTTATGATGGGGGTTTTCGCTGAATTAAATATTCCAATTCACTTTTCTGGGGTTCCTCTTAGTTTATTTTTAGTTGTTGTGAGCTTTGTCATTGCAAAATTTTGCTTTAATTCCAGTTTAGTATTTTACGATACAATGCTTGGTGACCTAGGAACGAAAGAAGAAGTGCCATTAATATCAGGGTTCGGTGTTGCGGTAGGTTATTTAGGAACGATTGTTGGATTATCAGTCTACTTTTTTGTTTCCGATGGTGGGTATCATCAGGCTTTTATTC
>JAAYHP010000275.1 GCA_012735355.1 Lysinibacillus sp.
GTTTTTACTTTTGTCCCAACCTCCTTTTTACTTTCTAGACAAGCCCTTTGTTTATTCTCTAATTTGTCCATTTCCACGAATAAAGAATTTTGTTGAAGTGAGGGCAGGTAATCCCATCGGACCTCTCGCATGAAGTTTTTGCGTACTGATACCAATTTCTGCACCATAACCAAACTCAAATCCATCGGTAAAACGTGTTGAAGCATTAACATATACGCTCGTTGCATCGACGCGATTTAAAAATATCTCAGCATTTTCTTCATCATTTGTTACGATGGCTTCAGAATGTTTTGTTCCATAATGATTAATGTGGTCGATGGCTTCATGGACATCTTCAACAACTTTTACGCTGATCGTTAAGCTTAAATGTTCTGTAGCATAATCTTCTTCCGTTGCTAAGCTAGCACTTGGTAAAACTTCACAAACATTTTCATCACCTATAATAGTAACGCCAGCATTTACTAAGCTATCTAAAATCTGTTTCCCATGGTTACAGAACCAGTCTTTTTGAATAAGTAACGTTTCCGCTGCATTACATACGGAAGGGCGTTGTGTTTTTGCATTGATGACAATTTTTTCTGCCATCTCTACATCTGCAGACTTATCAATAAATACGTGGCAGTTACCTGCACCAGTTTCAAGAACAGGAACGGAAGCTTCTCTTAAAACGAGATTAATTAATTTTTGACCGCCACGAGGAATTAATACATCTAAATATTCTTTTAAATGGAACAATTCAGAAGCCGTTTCATGGCTCGTATCTTCTATTAATTGAACCGCATCCACCGGTAAAGTTGTTTTCTCTAACGCTCGGTGAATACAAGAGACAAGGGCGATATTGGAATGTTTTGCAGATGAACTGCCGCGCAAAATAACCGCATTCCCTGTTTTTAAACAAAGGGTTGCCGCATCAACGGTTACATTTGGACGGGCTTCATAAATCATGCCGACAACACCAAGAGGTACTCGGCGCTTTTCTATTTTTAAGCCATTGTCCTTTGTAATGCTTTCCAATACTTCACCAACTGGATCAGGAAGGGCAATGAGTTGGTTAATAGCTTCCGCCATGGCTTCAATGCGCTGTTCATTCAGCATAATGCGGTCAAGTATTGAGTCAGATAAACCATTTTCTTTTCCGCTCGCTAAATCTTGTTCATTTGCTTTAATAATCGAATCTTTTTCTTCTAAAAGTTGTTTTGCAATTGTTGCTAAAGCTTCATTTTTTTCATCTGTCGATTTCAAGTTCATTAAAAAACTTGCATCCTTGGCTAACTTCCCCTTTGTTCTTACTTCACTAGTCCTAATTAGTTCAGACATGAAAATTCCTCCTTAAATTTTTGATTGTACCCATTTATCTCGATGGATAACTTCGATAAATCCATCGTTCAATTCATTTGTCCTTTTTCCGCAGGCAAAGGCTAGTTCCTCGCTGGAATACAGTACCTCTCCGCGACCAAGGAGCCCGGATTCACCATATACTTCGACAACATCCCCTTTGTTAAAAGTGCCCTCAAAATGATAAATTCCTGCAGGTAATAAACTTTTTCCTTTTAATAACAATGCTTCTTCTGCACCTTTGTCGATGTAAAGTTTTCCTTTTGCTTCAGTGAAGCTAATCCATTGTTTCTGGCTAGGGAGTACCGGCAATTGTTCCCGGTCAATATAGGTACCATCTCCACGCCCTTCTAAAA
>JAAYHP010000276.1 GCA_012735355.1 Lysinibacillus sp.
CATTTAAAATTTTGATCGTGCCATTTTCGTTTGTAAGCCTTCCTTCTTTTTTCCACTTACTTATATAATTACTCACTTTTTGTCGACTGCAGCCTAAATAGTTCGACATTTCTTCATGGGTAAGAGGATGCTCAATAACGAACACATCCCCTTTTCTATTTGCAATCTTCTTAAGCAACCAACGTAGTCTCTCCGGGACAGTCATCGTCGAAAGAACAAAATTTAATTCTTGAGCTTTCTCTAGCTGATATGCCATTGCGTTAAATATGTAATTTTCCCTCACAAACATGTTCGATAAAAACTCAATCGGAATGGCATAAATCGTACAATCTGTTAATGTAACAGCGTATGTCGTATATTCCTTCTTCCCCAATAAAGAATCTAAATAACCGATAAATTCACTAGAACCATTGATTGAAACAGTCGTTGATTTCCCATCTAATGAATCCGCCGCGATTTTAACGATTCCTTTTTCAATATAATAAAACGAATTTACTTCTTCCCCTGCTTGATAAATGTCTCTTCCCTTTTTTACTTTCATTAATTCGCCAATTTCTTTTACCTATTCATCACTTTTTTCCATTATCATCCCCCACTTGTTTAATTATACAAAAAACTTTCTATTTTGTAACAAAAGTGACAGAAATAATTTGTAGAAAGGATTAAAATTCTTTTTAATGATAAAACCAACTAAAATTATATGCTTTATAGAAATTAGGTGAATTTTAATGGCTGAACATATTCTTTTGCAAAATGTACACAAAACATTTCCTAACAATAAACATTCAGATACAACCGCTTTAGAAGATGTTTCCCTTTCGATAAAACATGGTGAATTCATCTCTTTACTTGGACCTTCAGGATGCGGTAAATCAACTTTGTTAAATATTATCGCCGGCCTTGAAAAAGAATCTTCCGGTAAAGTGCTCGTTAATGGTGCTCCTATTACCGGTCCCGGCAATGATCGAATCGTCGTTTTCCAAGAATCCGGGCTTTTCCCTTGGATGACTGTTTTAGAAAACGTTATGTACGGTTTGCTTATAAAAAATGTGCCGAAAGAAGAAGCGAAAGAAAAAGCAATGAAATGGATTCATAAAGTTCATCTAGGAAAATTTGCTGATCGTCGTCCCCATGAATTATCCGGGGGAATGAAACAACGGGTTGCCATCGCCCGAGCTCTCGTAATGGATCCGGAAATATTGTTGATGGATGAGCCCTTCGCTGCTTTAGATGAACAAACCCGAATGGTTCTACACCATGAACTGGAAACATTATGGAGTGAAACTGGGAAAACAATTATTTTCGTAACCCACAATATTCGAGAAGCTGTCGTCCTTTCTGACCGAATTGTTTTAATGAAAACAAGACCTGGCGGAATTAAAAATATTTTTCCAGTGCAAGCTGCACGGCCACGTAAATCGTCCGACAGCATTTTAAATCATTTAGAAAATCGCATTTTAGTAGAGCTCGAACAAGAGATGGAAAAAGTGCTGAAGGAGGAATTGGGTAGTGATTACGCACTTAAGAAGGATCATCTTTCTATTGATCCTCATAACAATTTGGGAAGCGATATCTAAATTACAACTTTTTCCCGCCTTTATGTGGCCGCCACTCATCATACCAAATGAACCTGGTGGAGTCACGATAATAAAAACATTTATTAATGGAATTCTGACTGGACAATTATTAGAAGCAACAGGAGCTTCCCTACTACGATTATTTGTAGGATTTATTGTCGCAGTAATTATTGGCCTATTTTTAGGGTTTCTCATTTACAAATACAAAGTTGTAGAAGATACCCTCGGATTCTTTGTTACTAGTTTACAAGCAATTCCAAACATTGTTTGGCTACCACTGGCAATTTTATGGTTCGGACTCGGTGTTGGCTCAGTCATTTTCATCGTCATTTTAGGAGCTGCCATATCCGTTACGATTACATCGAGCGCTGCCTTTAAAGGAGTAAATCCCCTTCTTATTCGCGTAGCACAAACGATGGGATCATCCGGATTTCATTTATTTCGAACAGTCATATTTAAAGCTTCCGTCCCGCAACTTATCGCTGGTCTTCGCTTAGCTTGGGCTTTAGCTTGGCGTGCCGTTCTTGCAGGGGAATTACTTGGAAGTAGTGGCGGTCTCGGAACGTTGCTTGACCTCGGTCGAAGCATTCAAGCAATGGATTTAATTTTTAGCATTATTATCATCATTGGAATCATCGGCTCATTAATCGACAATTTTGTGTTTGTTCGCCTCGAAAAGTATACTTTCCGTAAATGGGGTATAGCTACAAATTAAAGGAGATGAAAGAAAAATGAAAAAACTTTTATACATTGCATTTATTTCAATTATCGTTGTTGCACTTGCTGCATGCGGAAATAATTCAGATACTAGCGAATCAAAAGAAGGTGCAAAAGCATCGGAAATTCGCATTGGTTATTTTCCAAATATGACTCATATCGCAACAATTGTTGCCCTTGAAAAAGGATATTTTGAAGAACAGCTAGGAGACATAAAAATTTCAACAAAAACATTTAATGACGGTTCTTCTTTCATGGAGGCAATGTCAACAGACGCTATCGATATTGGTACAGTTGGTCCTACACCCGCTTTAAACACATACGTTAAAAACCCTAAACATGAAATTATTTCTGGTGCGGTAAATGGTGGAGCCGTTCTAGTTGTAGCTGGAGATTCAGATATTCATTCTGTTGAAGATTTAGCAGGTAAAAAAGTGGCTATCCCAACATATGGTAGTACACAAGACGTTGGCTTAATGAAATCTTTAAAAGATGCGGGCTTAAAAGTGCAATCTTCAGGTGGAGATGTGATTACGATTAAACAAGCACCTGCTGATACTGCCGCATTAATTTTAAAAGGTGAATTGGATGCTACTGCAACGCAAGAACCTTGGGGTGTAAATATTGAAACAATGGCAGGAGCACGGGTTTTATTAGATGAAAATGAATTTGCTTGGGGCAGTGAATCAACAAACACTGTTGTAGTAGCACAAACTA
>JAAYHP010000277.1 GCA_012735355.1 Lysinibacillus sp.
GCAACAAGGTATCGGACGATTAATTCGTACTTCGAAAGATTATGGAGACATTCACATTTTATTAAACGAAGAAGAAAGCAAGTTAAAATCTCATTTTCTTGACATTTTACCAGTACAACCGCAATAAAAACACCTATGTGCAAAAAGTCTATATAGATTTTTTGCATTTTTTTTATTTTTTGGGAATATAATTTTATAAAATTTGTTGAAAGAAGTCGTGTTGGGACGAAAGGTACATTCGTGTTGGGCGGTTATTTCAACTCCGGTGGCTAATTTGATTGAACATCTTAATGAAAAAGGAGTGGGGTACATGCGGTTAGACGGAAAGGTGGCCATTATTACAGGAAGTGCTAGTGGAATCGGGAAGGCTGCAACAGAACTGTTTTTGCAAAAAGGAGCAAAAGTGGTTATTGCAGATATTAATGCGGAAGCGGGAAAACAATATGAAGAAGAACTATTGAAACAAGAGTATGATGTTTTTTTTTATCCTTTAAATGTTTCGAATAAAGAAGAAGTAGAGAAAATGGTGGAAATTGTTAAAGAAAAGTACGGTCGCATTGATATACTTATTAATAATGCAGGAATTACCCGAGATGCCATGCTTACGAAAATGACAGAAGAGCAATTTAATGAAGTGATCGACGTCAATTTAAAAGGGGTATTTCATTGTACCCAAGCGGTGGCAAAAGTGATGAGTGAACAAGGGAAAGGGAAAATTATAAATACTTCATCTGTCAGCGGGATTTATGGAAATATTGGTCAAACAAATTATGCAGCGGCAAAAGCGGCAATTGTGGGCATGACAAAGACGTGGGCAAAGGAATTAGGGAAAAAAGGTATTCAAGTAAATGCCGTTGCACCAGGGTTTACGAAGACGACAATGGTTGAAAAAATGCCTGAAAAAATTTTAGCTTACATGGAGTCAATTACAAGTTTGAAAAGATTAGGGGAGCCAAAAGATATTGCCGATGCTTATTTGTTTTTAGCTTCCGATCGTTCAAATTATATTACTGGGCACGTCCTTCATGTAGATGGAGGAATTATGATGTAATTTGTCGACAAAAAATGGACAAAAAAAGTTGAAAAAATATTCACAATAAATTAATATCTTAGATATGTGCATAAGAAAACCCTCCCCAAAAGTAGGGGAGGGAATTGTAGTTTATCATTTGATTACCAAAGTTTGTAACCAACAGAACCAAGTGGAGAGTTATTGATGATATCAAAGATTGGGATTGTGTAAGCAAAGATAATAACCGCAATCATGATTACGCCCCAAACTTTGAAGTTTTCCAATATAGCTGGAGTAGGAGCAGATCCTGCTGCAACTTCTCCGATTGGGAATTCTTCTTCTCCTTTTGGTGCAAAGAATGAAACATAAATAATTAATGCTGTAATGATTAGAATCGCAATGAATAGGATGGAACCACCAATGGCTTGTGCCACTTGGTATGAAATCCATTCAGTTGCTTGTTCTGAACCTCCGTAAGTGGAGTAAGCAGAACGACGTGGGGCACCAAGTAAACCGGCAACGTGCATTGCACCTGACATAATTGCCATACCGATTGCCCATAAAATACCAACGCAGTTTGCCATGCTATTGGCACGTTTTGTTAATTTTCTACCATTTAGGTGTGGTATTAACCAGAAGGCTGCACCGATGTATGTTAATGCAACACCTGTAGCAACCGTTAAGTGGAAGTGACCTGTTACCCAAATTGTGTTGTGAACTAATTCGTTCAATTGGTATGATGCGTTAACGATACCTGTCGCACCACCAGGAATGAATGCAACCATCGCAATGAATGGTAATAGGAAACGAGAGTCATTCCAAGGTAATTTTTTAAACCATCCGAAAATACCTTTTCCTCCAAGTTCACGACCGCGTAATTCGAATGTCGCGAATAGGGAGAAAGCAGTCATTAAAGATGGTACAACAACGAACATTGTTAAAATTGTTTGAATGAATTTCCATAACGGATCAATACCAGGTTCTGTAAATTGGTGGTGAAGACCAACTGGTACTGAAAGAATTAAGAACAACATGAATGAAAGTTTTGCTAAAGCATCAGAGAAAATTTTTCCTCCAATAACTTTCGGAATAACTACATACCAAATCATGTAAGCAGGTAGTAACCAGAAGTATACTAATGCGTGACCGAAGTACCAGAATAATGTTCTAGAAAGTAGTACGTCAACTCGCTCAACTAGGCCTAAAGACCAAGGGATTAATTGTACTAACACTTCAACAGCTACACCTAATGTAGCTACGAACCATAGGAAGTTGTTTACGACAACCATGAATCCTAACAATGGAGTTGTTTGACCTTTATGTTCTTTTCTCCATTGATTGAATCTCATTACTTGAGCTAGAGAAGAAAGCCATGAACCAACAATAACTAATGCAAGACCTAAATAGTAAATCCAGTGTGCTTGTAATGGTGCATAGAATGTGTAAAGGACAGATGCTTCATTAGTAAGAATCATTGCAGCAGCTGCTACTAATCCAACGGTTGAAACCCAGAAACCAGCCCAACCGATTGCGCGTTGTTTATCAGTGAAAGTTCCACAAGAGCGACTTACACCAGCTGCTTGGAATCCCATAATAAAGAACGTAGTTAATACAAGACCAAGTAGCACGCCGTGAACTGTTAATACTTGATAGTAGTTAATGAAACTTGGTAAATCAAAGGAACCGGAACGAACTAATACTTGAAGTAATCCTGCAATACCACCTAAAAATAATGCTATGAATGCGACATAAATATGAGCTAAAGCAAGTTTTGCATCTCGACGGTCCACTTTTTCAATTTTTTCTTTAACACTTGTTGTAATAGTACTTTGTGTAGTTTCCTTAGTTGCTGTTGTCATTTGGATCCACCACCTTTAACGTTGAGTACATTAGTGCGTGACCAGTACCGCAATACTCATTACATACAATTGTATATTCGCCAACCTCATCAACTGTTGTAATCTTTTCAGATACATAACCAGGCTCAAGCATTAAGTTAATGTTTGTTCCTGCAATACCTAAACCGTGAATAACGTCTTTTGTCGTAGCGATGAATCGTACTTTAGAGCCAACTGGGATTTCGATTTCCATTGGAGTGTAAGCGAAAGCTTGCGCTACAAGTACAACTTCATAATCCCAATCTTTCCCTTCTACTTTGTGAACACCAGGGTTGTCAAATGGAGCGATTTCATCAACTTTTTCATAGTTAATCGTCCATTTAGAGTTGTTTGGATGCGTTCCACCATGGAATGCGCTTACACCAAGAACAATTAGGAATACAAGTAGTGTACCTCCACCGAATACGAGCCACCACTTCTCATATTTGTGTATTTCCATTGTTTTCCCTCCTAAAGAGTTTTGAGATTAGAAACGTCCGATAAACAAATCGAAGCAATAGACCCATACGATAATAATGACTAGGCCTACACCAAAAGTAGCAAAAAGAGTACCTTTTAAATTGTCATCGGATGACTTTTTTTGTTTTGTCATGTCTCTCCCTCCTATGTAATTAAATATGGTACCTCACGAATCATCATAATAAAAATAAAATCCGTTAGATGTGATAAAAATCACAGTTCTAATATCGAAATGTGAAATTAATGTGAAAGGTAAAATTGTGGAAAAAATAAAAAAGCCTCCAATTTTGAGGCTCTAATCGAATTGACATATGTAATTATTTACTATTCATCTACTGTAAATAAAACATTTAAAAATCCGATATCTTCTACCATTGTTGGAAGTTTAAAGGCCTTTTCAAAGCCGTAAAGTTTTGTATTACCAACAATTACAGTTGGAGGTGTAATATCGATTTTTAAATTTTGCTCACTCGCTTTAATACTTAAATTTCCAGCGAACATATTGCCGAATTCCCCTGTAAATGATTCCAACATTTCGCCTTCTAAATTCATGCCAAACATTTTCGTACCAATGGCAGAGAAGGTAGAGGTAGTACTATCAATAATTACTCTTCCTTTAATATCACCAGTTAATCCAACTAATACACCGATCTCTTCTTGAATGAAAGGATCTGTCAGCAAAGAAGGTGGTTGTATATTAATATTCATTGGAATGAGTGTTTTCAATGATTGGATAGATCCGTTTAATATTGTTTGTACATGAGTAGAAGTTACTGTCAAAATTATCACATCCTTTTTCTTATATTTTACCCATTTTAACATGTTTGGTAGGACTAGTATATAAAAGAATTTTTGACAATTAATACAATTTTATTATAATTTACAATAAATGAAAAATATTCTCAATTAAAAGGATGCTTAAAGTATGATTAATTTCTTTATCGCTGGGACAATTGCTTTATATGGATGGATTGGTACATACGTTTATAAAAATGTGACGAAATAGTTGTGAACAATGTTGAATTCTTTAGCTTTAGGATATTTCTCCTCTTTTCGAGTGAATTCGTATAATTTTTTTATATGAAAAGAAAGTACAAATGACCTCTCTCCATACTATTCAATGGAAAATCCGCTATTTTTCCCCAAACTTTTTTTATTTTCTAGCCGTTTTGCTTTTAAACCATGTTAATATTATAATTGTGACAGAAATAAGAACAAAGGGGTATTTGTTGCATGAATACTTTTGACGAAAAAATAGAGCAACTGCTCGAGCAATCGGCGATTCATTACATAATTTATCAACAAAACGATGATACAGAACGAATGGAAAAGCTCCATTTATTCGCAAAGAAACTATTACAAAAAGAATATGTAATAGGTTTTGCTGGCCATTTTTCTGCTGGGAAATCTAGCATGATTAATGCTTTATCAGGAGAAGATATTTTAGCATCCAGTCCTATTCCAACAAGCGCAAATATCGTAAAAGTGCATAAATCCGACAGCGATTTCGCCATTTGTTATATGAAAGATGATAAACCGGTGAAATTTGAAGCGGGTTACGATATCAAAACGGTGAAGGAATTAAGTAAAAATGGGGAGCTTGTTACTCAAATTGAAATTGGTCATAAAGATTCAAGCTTACCAGATGGCGTTACAGTGATGGATACACCAGGAGTGGATTCTACAGACGATGCCCACCGTATGAGCACCGAGTCGGCGCTCCATATTGCCGATGTCGTATTTTATACGATGGATTATAACCACGTCCAATCGGAATTAAACTTCCAATTTACGAAAGAATTAATGAAATACAATCCGAATGTATATTTAATTGTGAATCAGATTGATAAACACAATGAAAATGAACTAACTTTTGAAGAATTTAAAAATACAGTATATAACTCTTTTAAAGCATGGGGTGTAGAACCAAAAGGTATCTTTTTCACATCATTAAAAGATCGGAATCATCCTCATAACGATTTTGAAAAAGTGAAAAAGATTGTAATGGATTCCATGAATCATTGGCAAGATCATTTAATTGAAACGGCAGAGAATACACTGAAAAAAATGCAAAGTGAACATTTAGTCTTTTTAGAAGAAGAAAGAAATGCTCGCTTTGAAGAATATGAAGAAGATTTATCAGAGGATGAATGGGATAACCGGGAAGACATTTTAGAGCAGTATGAAAAACTAAAACTTCAAACGGAACTATTTTCTATAGAAAATTGGCAAGATAGTTTTAAAGAAAAACGCAATGACTTATTGGAAAATGCGGCGGTTATTCCAGCTGATTTCCGTGAAAAATTACGTTTATATTTAGAGAGTCAGCAGGAAGGATTTAAAGTAGGGGGCTTTTTCTCCTCGAAAAAGAAAACCCAAGAAGAAATACAACGCCGTATCACAGACGTATATGACCAATATAAAACAATCATCCAATCCCAAATTATTGGTCATATGAAATCGTTAATGAAACAATCGTTGAAAGATGTTGGTGCATTAACCGATGAACGGGCAAGCCAAATCGATGCTATTGAATTTAACGTGCCGTTTTCTCTAATAGAAGATCAAGTGCAAAGAAATTCAGGTATCGTGACGGGAGATGCGGTTTTAAACTTTGCAAATCGGGTTAGAGAAGCAACGAGACGTTACTTTATTCGCGAAACAGATGCATGGAAGGAAAGCCAAATTTCTGTGTTAAAAGAAGTGAGTGAGAAATCTCAAGCACCAGTTCTGCAAAAACTTAAAAACATTGAAAAGAAAGTAAAAGCGATTCAAAGGATTACTGAAATTGATGAGCGAAAAGAATTTTTAGAAAGACAACTAGTAAAGGCATCGAAGGATACTAGAGATGGTGCTACGAAACAAAAAGATCGTTGGCAATACAATTTTGAACAAGAATTAAAAGAAATTCGTTTATTCGACCCATCAATGCTTGCGAAAGTGGAAGAGGAAGAAGAGGTAGTTGAATACATTCAAGAAGAAACAACCCTTTCTGTAAAAGGGGAAGAAGTTGTTGAAAGTGCTATTCGTACTGCTAAGCTAGTAAAATCGATTGAAGGTTTTGAAGAAGTAGCAAACTTCTTGCTGAAAAAAGTGGAGCGACTAGAACAAAAAGATTTTACTATCGCCCTCTTTGGTGCCTTCAGTGCAGGGAAATCCAGCTTCTCGAATGCATTAATGGGAGATAAAGTATTGCCAGTTTCACCAAATCCTACAACAGCGGCAATAAATAAAATTCGCCCTGCGGATGAAAACCACCCGCATGAAACAGCGGACGTTCAACTGAAAACGAAGGAGCAAATGTTGGAAGACATTCAATTTGCTTATGAAGCGATCGGTATGCAAGTGCAGTCGCTAGAAGAAGCCTTCAATCGAGCAGATGAAGGTTTACGAGTGGAATTATCCGATGAACGTTTAAATGTGCATAAATCCATTATACGTGCCTATAAAGAAGGATATGCCGCCTATAGTCCAAAACTTGGTGAAACGTTGCGGGTAGACCGAGAAGAATTCGAACGATTTGTTGCGGAAGAAAGTCGCTCGTGCTTCGTTGATAATATTAATTTCTATTTCGACTGTCCACTTACTCGCATGGGCGTTACTTTAGTGGATACGCCGGGAGCTGACTCCATCAATGCTCGCCATACAGGAGTGGCCTTTAACTATATTCGAAATGCGGATGCGATTCTTTTTATCACTTATTACAATCATGCCTTTGCAAAAGCCGACCGGGAATTTTTAATTCAATTAGGTCGAGTAAAAGACGCCTTTGAACTTGATAAAATGTTCTTCATTGTAAACGCAATCGACCTTGCGAAAAACAAAGAAGAAGAGGATGAAGTGAAAAATTACGTTCGCAATGAATTGCAACGATTTGGCATTCGTTTCCCGAAACTATACGGCGTCTCCAGCTTAATGGCACTCCGTGAAAAGTTAGAACAAGCAGAGCTTTCATCTGGTATGATGGAGTTTGAACAAGTCTTTCATCGCTTCTTAAATGAAGATTTAACTACTATTGCTATTCAAGCCCTTCATGAAGAAGTGGAAAAAACTCACCAACGCTTGTCTGATTTAATTCAACAAACAGAGGAAAACTTAAAGCGGAAAGATGAACGCCTTCAAGAATTAGCTGGGTTAGAGAAGTATGTTCGAGAGCATTACAGTAACCTATCAACAAATATTATTGAAAGCGATACGAAACAAGAATTAGATGAATTATTATATTACGTATTGCAAAGGGTTTATTACCGCTATCCAGATTTCTTTAGAGAAAGTTATAACCCGTCTACTTTTGCGCACTTGTCGCCTCAAATGGCTCTAGATAAGGCGTTAAAAGAAACGATTAGCTCATTAAGATTTGATTTTGCTCAAGAATTGCGAGTTACGAATTTCCGCATTTCTCAATTCGTGCAAAAGAAAATATATGAACGATTTAAAGTAGAAAGCCGTTCTTTAAAGGAAATGAACCAAAGTTTTTCCTTTATTGCTTATGAATCGGAAGATGCAGATTTGCTCGATTTCGATGGACCATTTGAAGATGTGAATAAATACGCTTCGGTAAAATCTTACTTTAAAAATACGAAAGCCTTCTTTGAAAAGAATGAAAAGGAAAATTTAAAAGCTGCTTTAGAAGAGTTAACGAAACCGGATGCGGAACGTTATTTAGAAGAGCAAAAACAACAAATTATGGACTGGGCTATTCAGTTTATTCAGAGTGAAGCAGAACGTTTACAAGCTCATTTATTGAATCAAGCGATTTCTCAAATTGAAACAGAGCGTTTATTATTGCAAGAAGAAAGCCGTTTAGCAACATGGAAAGAGATTTATCAACAATTGCAAAAAACAGAAGTGAAGTAATTGTATAGGAGCAGTCCTCAAAGTAGGGTTGCTCCTATTTATTTTATAATCCAATAAGAAATGTAAAAATCATATGTAACCTTTTTGATCGTCATGCGACTAATTGAACGAAGAGTGGAATGGAAGGAGAGAGAAATATGAAAAAAACCCTATACACCTTATGTGCTGCGACAATGGTTGCTTCCTTTGCCCTTGTTCCTGAAGCTAAAGCACAAGTGGAAGAGTTTGACGCAACCCCGATTTTAGAAGTAGGAGAAGAACAACCATTTAAATATTTTTCTGCTACAGGGAAAATTAGCAACATTTCAGAAAAAGAAGCGGGGAATTTTGCTACTATTGATTCTGAGGAAAATCCCTTTGGCTTTTATTTTAATGAAGAAACGTTGATTTTAGATAACAGTGGAAAAATTACAGAGCTAAAGGAAGGTTTGACGATTACAGCGCTTATTGACGGTTCTAAACCGATGCTGATGATTTACCCACCACAATACTCACCTGATGTCGTTATCGTACAAACGGGGAACCCTGGCACAGTACAGTTAGATCAATTTGATAGTAATTATTTAAACAAGGTGCAAGATTTAATCATTCGTTTAGATGACCAATCGGAAATCGTGAATTTGTCCGGCAGGGAATTAACGAAAGAGGAAATTGTGGAAAAAGAAGTATTGATTTTTTATGACATCGTTCTTGAGAGCTACCCAGCACAAACTGGACCTTCAAAGGTAATCGTGTTGGAACGGGATGAAGAAATTCCAGTTGTAGAGTTAACGGATATCGAAAAAGCTTATCAAATTGCTGAAAATGATCATTATGTTGTGAATGGTGTAAAAATGATACCGTTACGTCTCGTGGCAGAACAACTGGGTTACCAAGTAGATTCTACTGGCATCGGGGCATTTGTACACAAAGGAGCGGTATCATTTACAATTACGA
>JAAYHP010000278.1 GCA_012735355.1 Lysinibacillus sp.
ATTTGAACTAATATTGTTACAATCTACAAATTTTCTTCTACGATTTTGTCAATTTATGACTTAAAATATATCTTTTTTTCATTTATTATCGAATTTTATCATTTTTATACGTGGATTTTGTAATTTCTTGGTAAAGTCTGAAGTTGTTTAGTACATAAAAAAACACGAACAACTTTTCATCGTTGTTCGCGTTTAGAATTATGCATGAACTGGTTCTGCATGTTGGGACCAGTCAATATTTAAGAATTTATTAAATTCCTTCTTAAATGCCAATGTGACTGTTCCAGTTGGACCATTACGCTGCTTGGCAATAATGATTTCAATCATATTTTTGTTCTCAGATTCTTTATCATAATAGTCATCGCGATATAGGAACGCAACGATATCCGCATCTTGTTCAATACTTCCTGATTCTCGAATATCACTCATCATCGGCCGTTTATCTTGACGCTGTTCTACACCACGGGAAAGCTGTGATAAAGCGATGACTGGTACTTTTAATTCCCGGGCTAATGCTTTTAAAGATCGGGATATTTCCGAAACTTCTTGTTGACGGTTTTCGCCTCGTTTACCCCTACCTTGAATCAACTGTAAATAGTCAATCACAATCATGCCTAAACCTTTTTCTTGGGCAAGTCGACGGCATTTTGCACGAATTTCGCTTACTCGTAAGCCAGGAGTATCGTCAATATAAATCCCTGAATTGGATAGCGTCCCCATAGCAATCGTTAACTTGCTCCAATCCTCTGCTGTAAGTGCTCCAGTTCTCAATACTTGAGCATCGATATTTCCTTCCGCACAAAGCATACGCATCACTAATTGTTCAGCACCCATTTCGAGAGAGAAAATAGCAACATTTTCCCGTGCCTTTACAGCCACATTTTGTGCAATGTTTAATGCAAAGGCCGTCTTACCAACCGATGGACGGGCTGCAACGATAATTAAATCGTTCCGTTGAAAACCAGCTGTCATCCGATCCAAGTCAGTAAAACCTGTCGGTATTCCTGTTACGTCCCCTTTTCTATTTTGCAATTGTTCAATATTATCGTAAGTTTGAACAAGGACATCCTTAACGTGTTTGAAGTCACCAGCATTTTTTCTATTGGCAACTTCCATCACTTTCTTCTCTGCTTCAGATAACAGTTCTTCTACTTCATCTTCCCGGGTAAAGCTATCTTCTACAATTTTTGTTGCCGTACGGATTAAGCGACGTAAAATCGACTTTTCTTCAACAATTTTTGCATAGTAACTGACGTTTGCTGCTGTAGGAACAGCATTCGCTAGTTCCGTTAAGTAGGAAAGACCACCTACATCCTCAAGCTCTTTTTTAACAGAAAGTTCTTCAGTAACGGTAACAACATCAATCGCTTTTCCTTGATCGCTTAAATCCAACATCGTTTGGAAAATTTTTTGATGGGCAATGCGATAGAAATCTTCCGGAACTAAAATTTCTGATGCGGTAACTAACGCTTGCGGATCTAAAAATATGGCGCCAAGAACGGATTGCTCCGCTTCATGGTTTTG
>JAAYHP010000039.1 GCA_012735355.1 Lysinibacillus sp.
GAACGCGTTAACGCTTATTTAAAGGAATACTTTCAATTAAACAATGTCCGTCATCGTACAGGAAAGAAAGCAAAAATGCATTTCAATCTGGTGACGTTAATTTATAATACCTGCAAACTAGCAGTTGTTTGCTATGGGTATTTAGGCAACCAACGTTTTGTTGATTGCCTTATTTTTATTTACTTTTGAAACAATGTTCCGTACATATCCTGTAATTCTTTTGCGCTATTTTGCCATTGAACAGGTTCGCGATTCCCCATTTGGACAAGTATATTTAGCATCGATAGCTGTTTATGGGTAATGTCATGATGCCTCCTTGTTCCACATCATCTAATGAATTAAATCCACTATTTCACGTGAAGAAAATGGTTTTGGCTATTCTAACGCTAGCGATATAGGTCGTTCTTCCCCATCATCAAAGTGTATCATCCCACCAACTTTACATTCCATTTCTCCTGTTGCAAAAAGAGTGTAGCACTCAAGGGCGATTAAAAGATCAAATCATTTCTTTTTGGAAAAAGCGTTATACCGACCGTTTACTTCATCCGTATTCAATTATCTTCTCAATACTCCACACAACTTCTAGAAGGTACGCACGAAAAAATTACGAATGATTGGAATTCCTGTAAACAGAGTTCTATTTCCTGTGGAAAATAATACATTGGGGGTAAGAGGGGAGGGATTGTTTTGTCAACGCATCAAAAAGAAGAACTCATCTTATTATTAAAAGCATTTAGTGCTGCATTTGTTGCGACATTTGTGCACATGTTTACGGTCAATGTGCTGAATGTTCATCCGTGGGTTTTATTATTGTGTATTGGTGCAGTGCTGTTTGTGGTGTTTGTAAAGTTTGTCCCGAAACTAACTCCCTTTGCGATTACCTACTTTATAACATCCGTCGTCTGGACGGTCGTGTATTTCTAAAGTGTTCGTAGTGGGGGAAATGGAACGTTGAAAATTGTTGTCTGCTTAGTGATTACCAACGTTGCCATTTTCCTCACAATTTCCATGACAAAGTGCCTTTCTCTCCTTTAAACGACTTTTGCATAAGTCCATTCCCATAAATCCTCATTTAACCTCAATTCTTTATTTTGAATGTAACCTTTATTGAAGAAGCCCTCGTATTCATTGTTTGCACAAGTGCCCAATTTAAGTCCCCAAGACTCTTATTAATTAAGGGGATGGATCTTAAACGAATCCTCAACAAACTCTTTCCATCGTCAGTCCCGCGACATTTCTGAAAAAATAATATTTTCCCCATTCGAAAGTTATATTGAGGAAAATATTGAATTATCATGTAATAAAATAAATCAAGAAGGCTGTAGTGGGCCGGACAATCTTTTAGAAAAGGTGACTTATGCATGCTTTCCATTAATCCAAAAGAAATAAGTGAAAGAGAGAATGATACTTTACTTACTGGTATGATTATTCCTCGACCGATTGCCTTTGTTACGACGATGTCCACTGAAGGCGTTGTCAATGGAGCACCTTTTAGCTATTTTAATATCGTTTCAGCCAACCCACCGATGCTTTCGATTTCTGTACAACGCAAAGATGGAAAAATGAAAGACACTGCTCGAAATATTTACAATACGCAGGAATTTGTTGTGCATGTTGCGGATCATGAAAATATAGAAAAATTTAATTTGGCATCGGCAAACTTACCAAGTGATAAAAGTGAACTGGAATATGCAAAATTAACTCCAGAAGAAAGTGAAATGGTAAGTGTTCCGGGAGTAGAAGAAGCGAAAGTGCGATTGGAATGTAAACTGGTAAAAGGGATTCCTTTAGGGGGCATCAATGGTGAAGGGCCGAGCTGCGATTTATTTATAGGTGAAATTGTGCTCGTGCATTTAGATGAAAAAATCTATGACCATTCATATATTAAAACAAGAGAACTCAATCCTATCAGCCGATTAGCAGGTCCGAAATATGCTACGATAGGCAATATATTTTTAATCGAAAGGCCGAAGTAATATAAAATGAAAATGTATAGTTTCATCTTGGTTTTCTGACAATAACAGAAGTGAGCGTCTCATGTTGAGACCCTTTTTTTATCCTTCAAAGGAGAGAATGGAATGGATTTTAAACAATCTGTAGATCCTGATGTATTGGAACTCGTATGGAATAACTCCAATGATGCCTTATTTACTGTTGATTATGATGGGAAAGTGTTAATGGCAAACCCTGCTTTCGCAAAGATTCTTGGGTGTGCGGAGGAAGATTGGCAAGTTCCTAATCATTTACTTGTTTTTCAGGAGCAAGACCAAGAAGAATTTCAACAACTATTGAATACTTTAAAAAGCGGAAAAAATGTTCCCTATTATATGACGAAAAGAAAACGAAAAGATGGAAAAGTATTAGATATTTTAGCTTCCTATGGTGCAGTAAATGAAGGCAATGTCCTTGCGGTTGGTACGTATAAAGATTTTACAGAGCAAATGGAAATTCGACGGAAACTCGAATCGAATCAAGAAAGTTACCGCAATTTATTGGAGTTTTTTCCATATGCGGTTTTTATGATAAAAGATGATGCTGTCATCTACATCAATCAAACTGGCATGGACCTGATTGGCGCTCGTTCCAAAAAAGACGTATTAGGTATGTCTGTATGGCAATTGATTCATACGGAGCAACAGTTTTCGATTAGAAAGTTATTAATAGAAGGAGTTCAAACAACAGTACTCGAGAAAATGAAGAGGGTTGATGGGGAAGTTTTGTGGGCAGAAATTACAATGATGCGTGTGTTTTTTGAAGGGCAATATGTGAATCAGCTTGTAGTGAGAGACGTAACCGAGAAGAAACACTATGAGGAACAGTTAAAATATTTTGCGTACCACGATCCGTTAACAGGACTGACGAACCGGCGTTATTTTACAAAAGAAATGAAAAAAGTCGTAGAAGAAGCAAGAAGAAATAATGGCATGTTCGGTGTTATGTTTATCGATATGGATGATTTCAAAAAGGTGAATGATACTCTCGGCCATGAAGTAGGGGACCAATTATTAATAAAATTTGCCGATCGGTTGAAAAAGAATGTGCGTGAAGGAGATGTCCTTTGCCGCATTGGTGGCGACGAATTTCTGATTTTAATTAAAAATATCCGTGGAAAACAAACCCTTGTTGAAATTGCAACGAGGTTACAAAAAGCCTTTCAAGTTCCTTATCAAATAGAGGATCAATCGATAGTCGTCACTTCGAGCATCGGTATTGCCATCTTCCCTCAAGACGGCATTGATGTAAAGACGCTTATATCCAATTCTGATCAAGCTTTATATGAAGCAAAAAAATATCGAAAAGGATTTGTATTCTATAAAGAGTAGAAGAAATGGTATGAGTATAAGATGATGTGCCCGGTATAAGGTCAAAATAAAAAGGAAGAAGCGTATTTTTTTCTTTTTTTGACCATACTCTTTGTGAGGTGAAAAATATGGAGGATTGGCAATACGCACACTTATCGGAAGAACAGTTGGCAGAAATTAAGGCGCTGGAGCATAAACTTGGTGTCGCATTAATAGCCTACGAAAATGAAAACAAACAGGACCATCAAGAACATTTGGAAAACTGATAGGAATTTTTCTTATCAGTTTTTTATTTGGAAAAGAAATCGTTAATAAAAAAGCGACATGATAGGTTTCCCTGAATTCATGAATTTCAATTGCACTTGAATCGAGTAAGTGGAGGGAAGTCGTTTTCGTGCGACTTGCGGTTTATGTGTGATACTCAATGTAAAGTGCAGTTCCTAAACAAAAGTATTCTCTTCATCTTTTGCATCATATATGATAAAGAAAAAATTTGACCGAAACGGGGGAGGAACATGCACGTAGAAATCCATGAGGGTGTAAAAGACTGGATTCGTTCAAAGGGGAATCAATTAACGGTGCAATTGTTAGAAGTGAAAGGGTGTTGTGCTCCTGATATCCAAGAGCTCGTTGTGTTGCCAAGAAAACCGAAGAATGTGCAAAACTATCGAGAGTTTACCATAGATGACTTGTCTGTTTATGTACAAACTCCTATTGCTATGAAAGAAAAGCTCGTTCTTCAATTAAAGGGATTTGGCATTTTTAAAACGGTTATAGCAAGAGTGCAATAAGTAGTTATTATGGGGCCGTCTGAAAAGTCATATTGAGATGTCCCCTTTGCGACGAGGATTGTGCAAACTTGTTTCGACTACTGTAGGAGAGAGATTTTTAAAAGCTAAAGAAAGCGAGAGGGGTGGAAAGCCTCTATTTTTTTTGAAAATCGTTGTGTTTTCGATTCGTATGGAATCTACTTCTCCACAATGTAAACAAAATGTGTAAATTTTATTTGCACCACTCATCGACATGAGGTTTGGTTTAATTGGCATGTAGTCTGTGCCTTCTGCAAATTCCGTTCCGCAGCATTTAAGACATTTTTTGTTTCCATATCCATCCTCCCCTTTTTATTCATAATTACGATTCTTTTTCCAATTGGTTTCAAAAGCGTTTGAATTAGGGTTCAATTAGGCAGATTTATGTATATAAATATTAAAATTGACAAACCTAATAATAAAAAGCAGGGGAGGGTTTTCATGAAAAAAAATTGGACTTTTACATTATTTTTACTATCTTTTTTATTCACTGTTGTAGCATGTGGGGATACATCTGAACAAATAGACAAGAATAAAGTGGAAAATCAACAAACTTCTGAAGAACAAGTAGAAACGAAACAAGCAGATGCCATTGAAGATCGTTCTGGAAAAGTACCGTTAGACTTAAAAGTGGCAGACAATCCAGCCTTCCCAGTTGGCAGTAAAGTAAAAATTTATGCAAACCATATGGATGGCATGGAAGGAGCAGAAGGAGTAGTTGTCGGAGCTTATGATACAACGGCTTACTCTGTATCTTTTAGACCAACAGATGGCGGTGAGGAAGTAAAACATTATAAATGGGTGATTCATGAGGAGTTAGAAGGAGCAAGTGGAGATCCAATGGAACCTGGTAGGGAATTGGTAATTAATACAGAACATATACCAGGCATGAGAGGTGCATCGGCAACGATTGAAACGGCAGAAGAAGGACCTGTCTACATGGTGGACTTTACAACAACAACAGGAGAAGAAGTAAAAAACTACAAATGGCTAGTTGAAGGGGAACTTGTTGCTCCGTAAACGCACACTTTTTGACTGATACTTCCGCTTGACAAGGCGGTATGCTAGATGTGATTACTATAAGGAGAGAAATATTCATCATAAGGAGTCGGTCCTGATCCAAAAGTTTTGGACTTTTAGATCAGGCTTTTTCACGTCTAAGTAAATACAAAAATAAGCAGGCTAGCCGCAAATAACAAATAGCCAACTTGAATTAGGATATACATCGTCCGTTCAAAAGCAGTCAACGCTCGGTGTTTTCGTGCTTTTTCTAATTGGCGTAAATAAACAATAGAAGTAATAATCATGATGATGACATAAATGGAAAATAAAATTTCTGATACAATATTATACAAATTTTCAACTCCTTTACAGAAGTTATTTATCATCCTCAATTTTAATCTTCATGTTCTTCAATTTTCATTTTCACTAGTAGGACATACTTAGAGTCTTGAATCATTTGTTCGACTTCTTTTTCATCTTGTAAATCGTAAACTGCCATTTCATTTTCTGATGCTCGATATACTCCTAATAGATAGGACTGATTTAATTCTAATGTTTCTTCATTTAAAGCATATTTCCATTCGCTAATGATGTTTTCGGAATTGGGTATATCAATTTTTGTTGGCTTCAATGAGATGTTGTTGGAATAAATAAATAGATATGATCCATCGACGGTTTCAAACATACCGATTCCTAAAGGACCCTGCTCTGTTTTGTTAGGGCTTAATCCATAAGCCAATTGAGCGGCCGATTGTTCTTTTTGTTTTCCATCCTGGTAACTTTCCACCCAAATCGTTACCCACGTTTGATCCGCATTATTAAATTGGAAATCAAAGTTTAATAGGTTGCCAATTC
>JAAYHP010000279.1 GCA_012735355.1 Lysinibacillus sp.
CCCCGTCACTCCAATCAATTTTCGTTGCATATCATTTTTTTACTATGCTTCTTCACTGATTCTTAATTAAATTAGCTATATGTCCCAACCTCACTACTGTATCATGACTTTTTACGGAGTTGCAATTTCATTATTAGGTGATAAAATCTTGTTTAAGAATGCATCTCGCTCTTCCGTCGATTGTTTTTCACCATCCACTAACATCGCTCCAACGGTAAAACTCGCTTGATCTTTTTCCACAATAAATTGCAAATTAATGTTTGATAATTCTTGTCCATCTACCGGACAAGCCCCTATATACTCAACAACATTTTGGCGAGAAGACGTTTTAAAATAAATCCATTCCCCATTATTACAATGTTCATTGAAAGCAGACTCAAAATTAGTAGTAGATTCATTAGTCAAAGTAGATTCTTTAATGTACGTAATATATTGTTTATTTTTTTCATCGTTACTTGGTCCATACATGAACCAATAAACGATAATAATTAAAAATGGTACGACCCATAAAATATTCCTTTTTGAAAGTTTCCCCATCGTGCATAACTCCCTCCACCTTAAGTAAAAATATTATATCAATCTATGGAATGATTTTCTATATAAAGTTTGTTTAATTCTGCTTCACGTTGTTTTTATCTCCATGAATCAATACTTAAGTATACTAACCATTTATGCATCAATAAGAAAAATATTATAATAGAATGTAAAAATTACGATGCTAATTAAGGTGATAAAAGAAAATGAAATTAATATTAACGGAAAAACCATCTGTAGCAAAAAATATTGCCGATGCCCTCCACATTAAAACGAAAAAAGACGGCTATTTTGAAGGGAACGGCTATATTATTACGTGGGCATTCGGTCATTTACTTGAATTATATGATGCGAAGGACTATGATGCCAAAATGAAAAAATGGCGGATGGAGTATTTTCCCTTTATTCCGCAACATTTTCAATACAAAGTGAAAACGGATTCTCGAAATAAAGAAAAAGTAGACTTTGGGGCAAAAAAGCAATTGCAAATAATCAAGCAGCTTATCAACCGTCCTGATGTTGAAATGATTATTTCCGCATGCGACTACGACCGAGAAGGGCAACTCATTGGTGATACGATTATATATAACTTAAAAACATCGAAACCTGTCTATCGAATGTTACAAAATGAATGGACGCCGGAAGAAGTGTTAAAAGGACTTCAAAACTTACGGCCGAACACTTATATGCGACCACTATTAGATGCAGGCATTAGTCGTCAATGGGCGGATTGGGTCATCGGCATTAATTTAACATCCGTTACTACATTAAAATATCAAAAAGGTTCTGGAAGTGCACTTAACATCGGAAGGGTGCTATTACCAACATTAAAAATTATTTACGACCGAGATCAAGAAATCGAAAACTTTGTCCCAGAAGATTATTTTAAGTTGTCCGCTACTTTTGAAACGAAGGACGGAAAACAATTTGAAGGCGTCTATATGGAAAAGGATGAAGAGAAATTCAAAAAGAAAGAAACCCTTGAAGCCATTCAACGAGCGTTAACGAATCAACAAGGCACAATCATCAATAAAACCGTTGAGAGGAAAAAGGAATATCCGCCTTTTTTATTCAACCTTTCCAATTTACAAGGACATATTACGAGTAAATATAAAGGATGGACGTCGGATAAAGTATTAAAAGTTGCCCAATCCTTATATGAAAAGAAATATATTACGTATCCCCGTACGGCGAGTATCGTTTTAGAAGAGAGTTTAGTAGAAAAAGTAAATATAGTTCTCAATACGTTAAAGAAAGGCTTATCTTACGAAAAGGAAATCACATTTATAAAAAGCAAGCGTATATTTAACAATGCAAAAGTGGAAAGCCATAGCGCCATCATCCCAACGTACGTTATTCCGAAATCATTAACGAAGGATGAACAAATCGTCTATGATGCGATTAAGAATCGCTTTATCATGCAATTTATGCCGATTGCCGAACATGAAGAAACGAAAATTTTTACGAAGGTAGAGAACGAAATCGTTCAAGGCTACTTTTTGACAAAAGGAAGAGTACAACTGGTAGAAGGTTGGCGGAAAGTAGAAAAAATCGAATCAAAAGATACGGTGTTACCATTAGTGAACATTCATGACGAAGTGCGAATACTCAACCAAGAACTCATTAGCCATGTAACAAAACCACCGAAACACCATACGGAAAAAACATTGTTACGGGTAATGGAAACCTGTGGCAAAGGGAAAGACCAAGAAGAAGAAAGCGAAGAACTCATGGCGAGTATTTTAAGCGGATTTAGCATCGGTACTCCTGCCACGAGGGCGGAAACAATTCAAAAACTAAAAACAGTCGGCTATATTACGACGGAAAATAAATATTTAAAATGTACAGAGCTTGGGAAGAAATTAGTGGAAACATTCCCGGTGAAAGAGCTATTCGATTTAGAATTTACCGGTAAATTAGAAAAAACGTTAGCGGATATTGAAAAACAAAAAGTTTCGAGGGACCATTTTTTACACTTTATTTTTGATTTTACGACGAAAGCTGTAGAAACGATCAAAAATGAACAAGACATGATTTTACACGAAGTCCATAGTAAAAAGAAAACTATGGAAGTGTTAGGGAAATGTCCGTTATGTGGCCATCATGTCATTGAAGGGCAAAAGGGATTTGGTTGTAGCAACTGGAAAAATGGCTGCAAGTTTGTGATTTGGAAAAATGATAAATATCTTAAGGCGTTAAAAAAGAAACCGACGAAAACGATGGTAAAGAATTTACTAAAAAACGGAAAAGTGCTCGTCAAAGGATTAACGAGTAAAAAGGGCAGCAAGTTTGATGCGGAGTTAACCTATGAAAAAAACCCGGACAATGACTATTTCAGTTGGAAAATGGAATTCCCAAAATCAACAACCCAATCGAAATGAATGTAAAGAAGCATTAAAGACAGCAAAAATTCAATAAATCAATAGCCCCTAAGTTATCCAATTCATAGTAAATTGAATATGCTATGAAAAAGGGGAAAGGATTTTCAACATTAAAAGGAATCTACTATTTGTTCCATTCATTCTTGTTGCTATTATAATTCTTGGAATTTATGGAATAAAGAACCTTTATTTTGTTGAAACGGTCGTATCGCACGAAAATTTATTGGAATCTGTTGTTAGAGTGCTATATTATTTAGGATTTTTATTAGTGATTGGTTGGGTAATTTGGTGGAAAATCATTCAACTTTATTCAGCCAAAGTAAGAAGTCATTTTGTGAAATGGGGACTTGTCTTTCAGATCATTCATTTACTAGGTTTAATTTTAATTACTTTACAAGATACGGGAATTATATTAAACGGAGAGTTTTCCTTTTACTCAACAGCTATCTTTCATTTACCAATTGGACCTTTTTGGCTTATATCGCTACTTATAGCATTATTAGGTTTTTTCCTTTTATTTAAAAATCAATGGTTTGATTTATGTTGGGTATTAACCCTCATTGTATGTAAAAGTTTAAATGGGCATCCTCTAAATTACGAACCTGTTTTTTATTTAACTTTATTTAATAGTTTTCATTTAATTGCAGCAACAATTTGGGTAGCTGGTTTAACATTTATCGTTCTTTTTTGGCACAAATTTCGAAACGTAGTAATAAATTTTATTCCTATTTTTTCTGAATACGCTTTTATTTGCATGGTGATGATGGCGATTTCCGGAAGCATATTAGCCTATCAATACGTGCCAAGAATCGATTTCTTTTTCCAACCGTGGGGATTAGTACTGCTAGTAAAACTTATGTTTGTATGCATCATTACATGGATTGCTTACAAAATACGATTCTTTATGAAAAATGAACATATGAAAAAAATCGGATTTTGGCTTCATGTTGAATTTCTATTCATGGTCATTATAATTTGCCTTGTAGCTATACTAACGAATATCAATCCTATATTTACCGAATTTTTTACGATGAATAAAAATTAAGTCTAGTAAATTTGTTAAGATAGTATATAATAAAACTATCTAATTTTAATAAATATTTGCTTAATTGAAACATTTACATCGTAAATAATAGAATCGTGTGCGTCTATTTTTGATAGGTGTACACGGTTTTCTTTTCTTTTTTCAAATAGGCAACAATGCAAAGTTAACTATTTCAACTACATATAATAAGTCGAAATACTAACATTTTGTAGAACTTTGTAAAAATTATTTCTTTTTATTAAAAGGGACTTGACTGCTGTATATAAAATTTGTACACTGAGGAAAGTCAAATGTTTTTATGGAAAATACAATTTTGGAAAGTAAGGATCTGGTAAAATGATAGTATGTAAATTTGGTGGAACTTCTGTTGCTAGTGCAGAGCAAATTAAAAAGGTAACTAATATTGTTCAATCTAATCCGAAAAGAAAAATTGTCGTAGTTTCTGCACCTGGTAAACGCTTTAGTGACGATATTAAAGTGACGGATTTACTTATTGATTTAGCAGATGCTGTACTTAAAAACAGCGAAGTAGAAGAAAAGTTGCAAAACGTCATCAATCGTTACAAAGACATTGCCGCTGGACTTGGATTAGATAACAAAATTTGTGAAGTAATAGAACAAGATTTACGAGAACGCATTGCTTTAAAGGTAGATCAAGAATTATTTATCGACACTTTAAAAGCAAGCGGGGAAGATAATAATGCGAAGCTTATTGCTGAATACTTTAATTCTATTGGTATTCCAGCAAAATATGTAAGCCCGAAAGAAGGATTAGTTGTAAACAATCCACCGGAGCGAACATTCGCCCTAACTGAAACGTATGAAAATTTAAAAGACTTAGGGAAAGGTAAAGAAAGCATCGTATTCCCTGGTTTCTTCGGGTATACGAAAGATGGCGTGTTGCGCACGTTCGACCGCGGTGGTTCGGATATTACGGGGTCAATTTTAGCGGCAGCTGTTGGCGCAGAACTATATGAAAACTTTACGGATGTAGATTGCGTATTCTCTGCAAATCCAAAAGTTGTTAATGACCCAATAGGAATTGAGGAAATTACATATCGGGAAATGCGGGAACTTTCCTATGCAGGTTTCTCCGTATTCCACGATGAAGCCCTCATTCCGGTATTTAAGCTAGCTATTCCAGTAAATATTAAAAATACGAATAATCCGTCTGCTCCAGGCACTCGCATTGTACCAACAAGAAAACCAAACGGTCGCCCAGTGATTGGAATTGCTGCAGACCACGGTTTCTCCACACTTTACGTGTCAAAATATTTAATGAATCGTGAAGTTGGATTTGGCAGAAAATTATTGCAAATTATTGAGGAAGAAAATATTTCTTATGAACATACGCCATCCGGAGTAGATGATATTTCAGTAATTCTTCGTTCTGACCAATTAACGCCAGAAAAAGAAGATCGTATTGTAAAACGAGTGAAAGAAGAACTTCATGCAGATGATGTATACTTCCGCCATGGATTCTCGATGATCGTTATCGTTGGAGAAGGTATGCGAAATAATACGGGGTTAGCGGCTCGTGCTGCATCTGTTATTTCTAGCACAGGGGCAAACATAGAAATGATCAACCAAGGATCATCGGAAGTAAGCTTAGTATTCGGCGTACTTCAACAATATGAAAATCAATGTTTACGAGCTTTATATGAAGAGTTTTTTTCTCCCGTAATAGTATAAATAACGGAAAGATGTAGCTACATGCTGCATCTTTTTTTCTACATTGAAAGGAAAATGAATAGGTTTAATTATTTCGAATTTATGAATTTTCACTATTGTTAGAGTGTCTATATTAATGAATAGTAGTTTTATAAGGTAAAAAAAAGTATATAATATATTCATTGAGAGGAGTGAAAGAATGGAAAAGAAGGAATTAATTTATTATCCTGAAAATCCGGTTTCTAGCTTTTTATTTAATGACACTCGTTCTGCAGCACTATGGCTTATTATCCGCATTTATGTTGGATGGATTTGGCTAAAATCTGGTGTTACAAAAGTTTTTAACGATGCTTGGACGGGAGAAAATGCCGGTGCAGCAGTAAGTGGCTATTTGCAAGGAGCGATTGAAAAGGCCTCTACAACGAATGATGTACAAGCATGGTATGCCGCATTTTTAGAAATTTTTTGCCTTCCGAACGCGACGTTATTTTCCTTCGTCGTAGCATGGGGAGAAGTGTTTGTTGGCATCGGTTTAATCGTCGGCATGTTTACTGGAATTGCAGCCTTTTTCGGAGCAGTAATGAATGTGGCCTTCCTTTTTGCAGGCACAGTAAGTTCCAATCCGAGACTATTGTTGCTTAGCTTCTTCTTAATGTTGGCTTGGAAGGTGGCAGGATGGTATGGTTTAGACCGTTGGGTGCTATTAAAATTAGGCACACCTTGGGGGAAAATTACGAAAGAGGAAAAGGATTTGCAGGATGGTAAGAAGAAAATTGAATTGAAAAGAAAAGAAGAGACAAGTCATAGCAATTCGACAATGTTCAATGCTTAATTGTATGTTAAAATATGTATACATAAGAAGACGTTGCTACTTTTGGCAACGTTTTTTAATGGAGTGAAGGAGAATCAACTATGAATGTCGTTTTTGTCTTAACATCTACAGGAGAAGAAATATTACAAATGGTATCCAATGATGTGGCGGGTCTTCTTGCTGCGGTAAAAGGGGAATACGTGAACTTTCCTTTTGGCACGTATAAATATGATTTTCATTCATTGGATTATTATTTAGTAGAAAATGAATACCGTCAAGAACTCGTCGTTTATTTAAAAGAACACGTACCTTCCGAAAGAGCACACAACATCGTAATTGATTCAGAATAATAATATTTTACAAGGTTCATTCATGATTCATGATTCATCGCTTTGTCAAATATTATGAATTATTACAAAAAATTTTGCGTTCTTGAGGAGCGCAATTTATTTTTTTGTAAAATAATTGGTATATAGAAACATTAATTCGATTCGTCTCCAAACATCGAAAGGGGTGACAGAATGATTAGTGTCATAGGTGGTATTGCAATTTTTTTATTGGGGATGTCGTTACTAACGAATGGATTAAAAGAAATTGCTGGTGAAACGTTAAAAAAATGGTTGCAAACCTTTACGAAAGGAACCTTTACATCCCTTTTAACCGGGTTAGTGATGACGATGCTTGTACAGTCTTCCACTGCTACGACCATTTAGACAGTAGGTTTCGTCAGCGCCGGGTTGCTTACTTTAGTTCAATCGATTGGAATTATTATTGGTGCAAATATTGGTAGCACAAGTACCGGTTGGATCATTTCTTTATTAGGTTTTAAAATAAGTTTGCAAGCGATGTCATTACCGATCATTGCCCTTGGGGTATTCATTCAATATGTGGCTCCCCATGATAAAAAGAAAATGGGCGGTGTATTTACTGGATTTGGACTTTTATTTTTAGGAATTGACCTTTTACAAGAAGGAATGGAAACAGCACAAAATTGGATTTCCTTTGATTCTATTCGCACTGATTCCTTGTTATCGATTCTATTATTAATCATTATTGGTATTGTGATGACAATCATTATGCAAGCTTCCAGCGCTGCGATGGCAACAACTTTAGCCGCTCTTTTTGCCGGAGCCATTGATTTCGAGCAAGCAGCTTACTTAGTTATTGGTCAAAACATTGGTACGACTGCGACAGCCATCGTTGCATCCATTGGTTCATCGATAGCTGCGAAACGAACGGCCGTAACCCATTTATTGTTTAATGTTGTGACGGCTGTAATTGTAACGGTTTTCATTTCATATATTTTAAAATTTGTAGAGTGGTTAACGGTAGCCATGACCGGCAATTTCGATGAAACAGTGGGTCTTGCTTTATTCCATACTCTTTTTAGTGTGCTTGGTGCGATGCTTTTCATTCCTTTTACGAAGCAATTTTCAAAGCTACTAATCAAACTTTTACCGGAAAGAGCCAATGCATTAACCCGCAACTTGGATGATAATTTAGTTTCTGCTCCTTCCGCAGCGCTAGAAGTTGCTTATCAAACGCTGTTGCAAATGTTGAAACAATTAACAGAAGCGATTATCGAATTAATTGAGATGAAAAAAGGTACTGCAAGCTATGAGAAAAAGGTTAAAGAAGTAGAAGAAGCCATTGTCATCTTGCGTAATTTTTTAAATGAAGTGCAGTCAACGTCATCAAAACTACGAAGGAAACATGTGGCGATTTTACACGTCTTGGACCATTTAACCCGATTGGTGAATGTGTTAAGGGATCAACAAAAGACGGAAGCCATTTATCACCAAGAAAAATTGATGAATAGATGGCAAAAGCTGCTAGTAAAAATTGATGAGAGCTTTGATAGTGAAGAAAAGCTGTTAGCGATGGAAAAGGAGTTAACAAATACGGCTCAAACGATCGCAGAGGAACGTAGAACCCGCAGAAGAAGATATTATGAAAGAACGGCTGTAAGGGAAACGGAAATTGAACTGGCGATGTCGAAGGTGCAAGCATTGCTTTGGATCGACCGTCTTGTTTATCACTACTGGCGCGCCTTTGCAAGATTAGTAGAGTATAAGCAAGGGAACGAGAACGAGACAATCATGGATGAGGATGAGATGGAGTTATTACATTGATAAAGAAGCGAGCTATCCAAATGAAAGTGAAATAAATAAAGATATGCAAGAACGAAGAGCAGGGGAAAGAAAGGGGTATTGATAGTCCTAAAACTTTCTCCTGTTTTTAGTATGGCAAGGTAAAAGGGTAATAGAAAGGACAAGATAAAGTAACGAAGCAGGTTAGTGAGAATATGGGAATTTTCGTTGTTCGTATTTAATAAGTAGTGATGAAACTTATCTGGTATCTAAAACGTAACAGTAATAAGGAGGGGTTTTATGGAATTATTATTTATGTTCATAGTAGGATTTATTGTTTTTATTCTAGCTATAACCGCAATTATTATAGGAGTAACATATAGAATAAAAAGTTCATCTGATGATTTAAAAGAGGAAGTTTTAAATCTTAAAAAAAGAATCAATGAGCTTGAACAAGAAAAGAAAAACTAATTACTCTGTTCAAGTTTAAAGAGAAATATTTTAGTTTTACTTATTTTATCATGGAATCAGAAATATTTACCTATTTATAACGAAAACTAAATAAAGTGGATACTATGATTAAGATAAATTTAAATACTTCCTTTAATTTGCTACTATGTCAAATCGATGAAGAGTCGATCAATATAGATATTTACTTAATTCTTTATATTTGAGGTGAGTAGAGTTGAGAAAAGTTGGGCAGAGTACAAAGTTAGATTTAGAAAGAATTGTTTTTATTGGGAGAACCTTTGACGAGTACATGAATATGTTCTCGCTTTCGGTCGAAGAACTACAGGGAAAGAAAATACTCGATTGTCCAGCAGGTGCTTGTTCATTTACTGCTGTTGGTAACAGATTAGGTTTAGACGTAACAGCATGCGATATTGCCTATTATTATTCAGGTGAAGAACTAAAAAATAAAGGTCTTCGTGACATTGAACACACTATGGAGAATATGCAAAAAGCCAAAAGAAATTTTATATGGGATTATTTTAAAAATATAGAAGGACTTAGAAAACATCGATTAAACGCATTGGAAGAATGTACGAGTGATATGGTGAAGTCGAGTGAAAGATACGTTCCAGTTACTTTACCCTCCTTGCCATTTAAAGATGATGAGTTTGATATTCTTCTTTCTGCACATTTTCTATTCATGTATGGGGATAGATTAGATTATCAATTCCATATTGACACGATTAATGAGTTACTAAGAGTTGCAAAAGAAGAAATTCGTATCTTTCCTTTAGTTGATTTAGAAGGAAAGCGATATGAGCATTTGGATAACATAATAAGTTATCTTGTTGATAATGGTTATACAGTTGAAGAAATCAAAGCATCCTATGAATTTCAAAAAAATGCGAACTCAATGTTAAAAATAAAAAAGGATAGAAATTGAAAGGTTTATATAGCGTCACCTTTTTGTTTTTCCATTGTAGTACACTTAACTTGTAATGTTCCATAATCGGGGCGATTGTTGAGGAACAATACAAAAGGATAGATGAACAGGAATTATACCTGTTTGTATCTATCCTTTTCTTTATGCCTTACAAAATGTGTGACAGGTGAAAGGTCGGCAAAAGCCATTTACTTTTGCCGCTCATGATTTCCAATATGTTTGAATAAATTCATCTCTTCCTGATTTTTTCCGGTCTTCTTCGTAGTGTACCGGATTTTTTTTGTAATAATCTTGATGATAGTCTTCTGCTTCATAGAAGGTTGTAGCAGGTCGAATTTCTGTTACAATCGGCTTTTTGAATTTGCCGCTAGCTTCAAGTTCGATTTTCGATTTTTCCGCTAACTTTCGCTGTTCTTCTGTATGATAAAAAATGGCCGTTCTATAAGATTCTCCTCGATCATGGAATTGTCCACCATCATCCGTTGGGTCAATTTGCATCCAATAAATTTCAAGAAGCTTTTCATAAGGGAAAATGTTCGGATTATATTCAATTTGGACGACTTCTAAATGTCCGGATTCCCCTGATTTTACATCTTCATATGTAGGATTTTCAACATGACCTCCCATATACCCTGAAGTCACTTTTTCGATGCCATCCCATTCCACAAAAGGCTTTACCATGCACCAAAAACAGCCACCTGCAAATGTTGCTTTTTCCATTTTTCTCACTTCTCTCTACTGAAAATCTATATCTATGTTACAAGATATATTAATAATAACAAAATGGAAACTTTCGTATAAAGTTAAAGCATTTCTTATTTTAGTGTATAATTAATTGTTCTCTAAAATTTTTGGCTGTTTATAAGAAATGATATAATAAAATTGGAAAATTATACAAAATATTAATACAATAGTGTTGGTATTACTATATTCTGGAGGATTGTTCATGAAAGAGTCAAATAAAAAAACCTTTTGGGGAGTCATCAGCATAGGTGCCCTTTTTTTATTAAGTAAAATGAAGTGGGTACTTGCAATATTTAAATTCCTCAAATTACAAACATTGATTAGCATGATCATTTATTTAGGAACCTATGCTCTTTTGTATGGCTGGAAGTTTGCCGTGGCACTTGTTTATTTGTTATTTGTACACGAATATGGGCATTTATACGCTGCAAAAAAATTAAAACTTCCAACGACTCCAGCTGTTTTTATTCCCTTTATGGGAGCTGTAATTGGGATGAAGGAACGACCGAAAAGTGCAAAAGATGAAGCATTCTTAGCTTACATGGGTCCTTTATTTGGCTTGCTTGCTTTTTTACCAGCAATTCCTTTGTATATTTTTACAGAAGAACCTTTTTGGGCCTTTGTCATTGTGTTAGGTTCTCTTATCAACCTTTTCAATCTAATACCGTTGTCGCCCCTTGATGGCGGACGGATTGTTGCGGGGATCAGTACAAAATTGTGGGGAGCAGGCTTAGTTTTACTTTTCGCTTTTGCGATTTGGGCAAAAAGTGTCTTATCTTTTATCATCTTATTTTTTGGGATCTATCAATGGTTTCAAATTCGAAAAGAGCAGAAGAATGTTAATGAGGATCGAAAGCGGGTAACAGAGTATCAAGAAATGTTATCTTCCTTGAAAAATATTGCTGCAACATCAAGTTATGAACATTTACAATATTATGCTCAATCGTTAAATCAAAATTTAAAAGATGAAAAGGAATTGCAAGAAACATTGGAAATATTAGATGAAGTGGATGAGGAAGAAATAACAGATGAAGAAAAGGAAAGTAGGAGAGAACAAAAGAAACAAGAATTTATTGTAGCTTTTGAAAGAGAAGTAGAAAAAATACATAATTATGTTGAAGAAACAGCTTCTTATTATAAAACAGAAGGAAAAGTAAAAGCTCGTATATTCTTTATTTATATTGGCTTAGTAGCCGTTTTAGGGATCAGTAGTTATTTAAGTTTTGCTTTACTTCCACCTTTAGAATAGGGTAGGGAAGTTAGGAAAGGAGAAAAAATTGGAATATGCAAAAAACCTCGTTACTGTTAATGTGAAGGGACTCTTCATCACTCAAACCGTTGAATGTTCTAAATGGATAGGAGGGGTTTCATTTGAAACGTTTCTTATCAATTATCTTAATTATTTGCAGACTAGTACAATGAATTTGTACATAGTTTAGCACTTTTTTAGTATCTATATAATGTCCTTAAATATTAATAAAGCCTGTGAAATTTCACTGTTGAAAATTTCACAGGCTTTTTCATTTCAGAGGTTTGGGTGTTCAAGCTTTTTTGCTTTATTCTATGTAGTGGGGCTTCCCTCCGATATGCATTTGAGGTTTCATCACTATTTTTCCTAGATAATAAACGCAAAGTATAAAATAAATAGGGAACAAAGCAAATACATAATTGGGTGAATTTCTTTCAAACGCTTTTGAGCTACTAAACAAATAGGATAAAGGACAAAGCCTAATCCGATACCAATTGCCACGCTTGATGTAAGTGGCATCATAATGATTGTTAAGAATGATGGAATGACAATCTCTAACTTAGTCCAGTTAATTTTACGTATTTCCATGGCCATTAAGGCACCTACAATAATTAATGCTGCAGATGTCACTTCCACTGAAATCACACTTACAAGTGGTGAGAAGAATAAAGCAACTAGGAAACATGCTGCAATGACAACAGCTGTAAAGCCGGTTTTTCCTCCTACAGCAATACCAGCAGAAGATTCAACGCTTGTAGCAGGTGTTGAAGTACCTAAGATAGCACCGATCACACCCGCAAGAGAATCAGCAAGCAACCCTTTTCCGATATTCGGAATCTTCCCATCTTTAGCCATTCCCGCTTGGCTTGTTAATCCAATTAATGCACCAGCTGTATCAAAGAAGGCAACAATTAAAAACGTAAAGATCACTGTCAAAATTTCCGGTGTAAAAATTTCACCTAAGTGGGTAAACACAACACCAAAAGTAGGTTCAATACTTGGGATACTTCCAATTATAGATGAAGGAATCTCAATTAATCCAAAGATCATACCAATGATTGTTGTAATACACATTCCGTAAAATATGCCGCCATTAATACCACGTACTAACATAATAATGGTGATAATCAAACCAATTATTGCAAGTAACGTCATCGGTGAAGTTAAATCGCCAATCGAAACAAATGTATCTTCATTGCCAACGATAATTCCACCGTTTTTTAGACCGATAAAGGTGATGAAGAACCCGATTCCAGAAGCGATGGCATATTTTAAATCTAATGGAATAATATTAATAATCTTCTCTCGAATTTTCATTAAACTTAATAGCGTAAAAATAATGCCTGCAACGAAAACTCCAGTTAGTGTGACTTGCCAATCAATTCCCATGCCAATACATACGGAAAATGTGAAGAATGAATTCAATCCCATACTAGGTGCAATAGCGATTGGAAAGTTCGCAAGTAAACCAATGAGTAGTGAGCCGATGATTGCCGTAAGAGCTGTTGCGGTGAATACTGCCCCTTGATCCATGCCTGATTGGCTTAAAATAAGAGGATTGACAATCAAAATATAGGCGATGGATAAGAAGGTCGTAATCCCTGCTAACGCTTCCTGCTTATAGGAAGTCTGTCGTTCTGTAAATTGAAAAAAATTTTTCATGTTGTACTCTCCTGTTTGTATTATTAAAGAATGAACGGAAGATAAGTTTCAGCTAATTGATTTTTCCCATGAATACAAAAAAAACTTTGGCTAAAATAGGCCAAAGCTTTCTACAAAAAGGAATAAAAATATTATGAATAATAATGTTTTTATTCCTTGTAGACAAGCTATTTATGGTAGCTGGTAGAAACATTCAAGCCGTATTCTTGAATTTATACA
>JAAYHP010000280.1 GCA_012735355.1 Lysinibacillus sp.
CTATATGTCCCAACCTCTTTTTGTGCAGCCCTTTTTTACTTTTCAGACTACTTCTCTCTTTTTCTACTTAATAGTATTTTTTAATATTTCAACAGCTTTATCGATTTCTTCATAAGAAACAGTAAGCGGTGGTAATAGACGAATCACTTTCGGACCTGCCCCACAAACTAATAGACCTGCTTCTTCTAGTTTCCCAATAAATGGTGCCACTTCATTATCAATTTCTAAGCCTAGGAGGAGACCTTTTCCTTTCACTTTATACTGCTCTTCCGGGAAAGCAGCCTCTAACTTTTCAACGAAATAAGCTGATTTCTTTTGCACCTCTTGTAAAAATTCGTCTTGGAAAATAATTTCAATTACCTTTTGGGAAACAGCCACGCCTAATGGATTTCCTCCAAAGGTAGTACCATGACTTCCCGGGCCAAATGTATCGTGTAATTCCGCAGTGCCTAAAATACCACCAATCGGGAAACCTCCCCCTAGCCCTTTTGCCATTGTTACAATATTTGGCTTCAATGGGGTTTGTTCGTAGGCGAAACGAGTTCCAGTTCGCCCTATGCCTGTTTGCACTTCGTCGATGATTAATAAAATATCACTATTTGAACAAATATCTTGAATCGCTTTAGCAAATTCATCAGTGATTACATTTACGCCACCTTCTCCTTGAATCACTTCAAGCATGATAGCTGCCACTGAATTATCTACTGCTGCCTTTAAAGCATCTACATCGTTAAAAGGTAAATAAGTAAATTTCTCTACTAAAGGACCGAAACCTTTCTGAATTTTATCTTGCCCTGTCGCACTCATACCGCCAAAAGTACGTCCGTGGAAGGATTGTTGGAAAGTGATGATATGATGTTTTCCAGTATGTTTACGTGCCAGTTTAATCGCTGCTTCATTTGCTTCCGCACCGCTATTGCAAAAGAAAGCATAAGAGAAATGGTTATCTTTTATTAAAGACTCGGCTAGCTTTTCTTGCCCTGAAATTTGAAATAGATAGCTAGTATGCCAAACTTTTTTACTTTGATCATGTAAAGCTTTTATTAGCTCTGGATGGGCGTGTCCTAAAGACAATACTGCAATACCACTAGTAAAATCTAAATATTCTTTTCCATTTTGATCTTTAACAATCGTTCCTTGCCCTTCGACAAGTTCAATCGGTCTTCTTGCATACGTATTAAATAGTGCACTCATTTTACTAACTCCTCGCTTAATATTGTCGTACCCGATAACGTATCATCCACAATTTCTACTTGTGGAATTCCTGCCTTTAACACACGAATGGCTCCTTCGACTTTTGGAATCATCCCGCCAGTAATTTCTCCTTCTTCAATCCATCTATAAATTTGTTCAGGTGTTACTTGTTTTTGATATTCACCACTGATGCGTATTCCTGAAACGTCCGTCACTAAAAGTAAACTTTCAGCGCCCACTGCTAATGCAATTTCACTTGCTACAGTATCACCGTTAATGTTCAATGCTTGACCAGATTCCGTTCCACCGATGCAGCTAATAACAGGCACTACATTGTTAGCAGTAAGTAGATGAATAATTTCTGTATTAATTTGCTTAATTTCCCCTACATAACCGTACGTTTCAAAATCTAAAAATTCGCATTGCAACAACTTTGCATCAAATCCGTTTAAGCCCACTGCTTGAATTCCTGCTTGATTTAATTCATGAACTAAACTCGGATTCACTATGCCGATTAATGTAGATTGTACGATTTCCATCGCCTCTTCATTCGTTACCCGAATACCATTTATTTTATGGGAAGAAACTTTTCTTTTCTCCAATTCTTTATTAATAGCAGGACCTCCACCGTGGGTAATGATAATTTCATATCCTTCATCCTGCAACGCTTTAAAATTGGAAAAGAAGGCCTGATTTAAGCCTTCTAATGTACTTCCACCTAATTTAATAACGATCCTCTTAGGAGCGGTAGCTTGCGTTGATTTGTACATAGTCATAAGTTAAATCGCACCCCCATGCAAAACCATGGCCTTCGCCTTGTTCTAAAGATACGTATATTTTTACTTCATTTGCTTTTAAAATTTTGATTAGCTCCTCTTCAGAAAAAGGAACAGGTTCGCCCATTTCCACCATTGTCTTGCCACCGATTTTAATCGTAATTTTATCTGGATCAACCGTTGCACCGCTATATCCTACAGCTGCAATAATTCTTCCCCAGTTTGCATCACAACCGAAAACAGCTGTTTTTACGAGAGGAGAACCGACAACCGTTTTTGCAATTTTACGGGCTTCTTCATCGGAAATAGCTCCTTCTACTTCCACTTCAATTAATTTTGTCGCACCTTCTCCATCGCGGGC
>JAAYHP010000281.1 GCA_012735355.1 Lysinibacillus sp.
ACACGCCGGATGCCAAATATCCGGTGAAACCGCTCCCCACCCGATTAACGGGGGTACGGCTCCAGAAATACTCCCCACTTCCGTATTCCAAACGGTTCTCCTCTTCGTCCACATCGTATACGGCACTACATAGAAAAACACTCCGAGAAATCCAAGCAGTGCTGCGAGTGGCGTTGTTAATGCTAAAAATAATAATCCTAATAATAGAATAATTATTCCAGCAATAAGTAACGTTCGTGGATTTAATTCCCCAGTCACAGTCGGTCTCAATTTCGTCCGAGGCATTATTGAATCAATATCTTTATCGTATAAATTGTTAAAAATCCCCGCTGCCCCAATGACGAATGCCGATCCTATCCCGGCATAAATAATATTTGGAATATTTTCAATAAAACTTAAATTATACGTATAAAGGGCAAGCATTAAAGCAGCAAACATCGGAATTAAATTGGATTTAATGATGCCAGTTTTAACAGCTTCTTTCCACAACTTCACTTTTCTGTTTTGCATTTACGTCATATTCCCCTTATCAAAAAACAACCGTTTTTTCATAAATAAACTATTAATTATCATACCATTTAAACACGTTATTCAACAATTGACATTTATTATACAATAATAGAATGGATGCTGGACATAAACAGCGGGATCTTATAATATTTCAACTCTCGAACCATTATCATAACATAAAATTAAGGTGAATTTGTTATGCTATTAAATTTTATCAATTGCTTTCTTGTGATCAATCAGCTTACAAGTCCATTTTAATAACGGTAATAAGATAATAAACACAAATAGTAACCGAAAAATTTGAAAAACCGTTACCGTCGATACATCTGCATCGAGGCTACTGGCAAGCAAGCTCATTTGATCAAGTCCCCCTGCTGCAGTACTCAAAAAGCTAGTCGATAAAGTATATCCCATTAACTGGGATAACATCCACCCTTGTCCGAAAGTAAACGCAAGAAGGACGAAAGCTATCCCTATACCAAGAAATAAAACTCGCTTCCCTAGCTTTAGCATATGCGGTTTTAATAATTGGCCGATGTAAGCTCCAATCATTAATTGGGCGATATAAAGTAAAAAGCTAGGAACTTCTGGCGTATCGACGGAAAACAATTGAAATCCAATCATTAATAACACCGGTGATAAAAAATACGGGACTGGAAGCTTCACTTTCTTTCCTATTAAAACAGCACCACTTGCCAACAAAAGGAGCAGAGTTAGAGAAATAAGTGTCGTAAATGTAAGATGCACCTCTTTCCCAATTTCTATGACATGTCCAGATAAAATGAACGGCACACCTAAAACAATTGTTATTACTCGAATCACATGAAAAAACGTAACGACAGCTAAATCAATATCTTCTTCCTCTTCTGCAAAGGTAACGATTTGGGCAAGTCCTCCTGGCACAGTACAGGTTAATGCGGTTTTTAACGACAATTGCCCAAACTTTACGAGAAGGAAGGCTAATAATACACTCAAAACGACTATCTCGATATTTATCAAAAGCATTATAACAATGAGCCAACCTGCATCAGTAAACACGTTTAACTGAAAAGTTTGTCCAATAGAAACCCCGACAATCACTAAACCGATATTCCGTAACTTAGCGGGCCAATATAACCTTTGTTTTAAAAAAAATTGACTTACGAGCACCGTAAAGAGCGGTCCAAGAAGCCACGGTACCGGCAAATGAAGTAGTGTAAACAACCACGCCCCAAGTAAACTCGTGACTAACACAATCACCATTGATTGTAATTCCAATATCGTGATCCCCTTCACTTCTCATTCTCTCTACTACTAGACTATCATAATCCTATAGGATAAAAAAGAACCCTCCAAATTAGGGAGCTTTTTCATTTTAAAGGAAACATTTATGTTCATTTAAAAATAATTTTATTATAATTAGGAAAACAATTTTATACTAAATCCAATTATCTAAATATATTTAAATTATTAATTACTAATATATTACAAATTTACAAAATTATAATCATTCATTCCAACGTTCATTCCTATATAATTATATAAGTATACTTCTACTATTCGCAATTGTTTGATTATTTTTCCCATAAATTGAATTATTTATATTTATTGTATAAATTAGATTTCAAAAAACTTTTATTAAAATAATATTTATATTTAAT
>JAAYHP010000282.1 GCA_012735355.1 Lysinibacillus sp.
AAGCGTTGCAAAGTACGGTATTTGCAAGTGTTGTCGGCGTATTATTAATATTTGTATTTATGTTGCTATACTACCGACTACCAGGTTTTATCTCGATTATTACATTATTGGTATTCTCTTATTTAGTATTGCTTATTCAAAATTGGCTTGGAGCGGTATTAACACTTCCTGGTATTGCTGCCCTCGTGCTCGGTATCGGTATGGCAGTTGATGCAAATATTTTGACGGCAGAACGTATACGAGAAGAAATTCGAGTAGGAAAATCAGCGCAAGAAGCATTCCGAGCGGGGTCGAAATTATCCCTAAGCGCCATTGTCGATGCTCAGTTAACAACGTTGCTTGCTGCTGTTATATTATTCTACTTTGGTACAAGTTCCGTTAAAGGATTTGCAACAACATTAATTATTTCGATTTTGCTTAGTTTCTTAACTTCTGTATGGCTTTCTCGGGTGTTGCTAGGATTGCTTGTGAAAAGTGGTCTTTTTGATCATCCGTTCTTTTATGGCGTTCGAAAATCGAAAATTCATGACCCTTCAGAAGGAATAGAGCCGTTAGATTTAACAACGAACTTTGACCGTTTAGATTTTGTTAAAAATCGCAAGAAGTTTTATACCATTTCGATTGCAATACTTATAATTGGTATCGTTGTTATCGGCATCTTCAAATTGAACTTAGGGATTGATTTCTCCAGCGGTACTCGAGTGGAAATTCTTGTAGATGAACCAACGACTCAACAAGAAATGGCCGATTATTTAGAGGGAATTGGTTTCCCAGCTGATGAAATCATCTTGAGTGGAGAAGAAAGTAATATAGCAGTAGCCACTTATAAAACAGATTTTACTCAACAAGAAACATTAGATATGAAATCGGTAATTTTGAAAGATTATGGTCACGAACCAAGTGTAAGCACCGTTTCTCCTACCGTTGGACGTGAATTGGTGAAAAACGCCATTTATGCGCTAGTTTTTGCAGCGATTGGTATTATCATTTACGTAGCCTTCCGATTTGAATGGAGAATGGGACTTGGTGCGATCGTTTCCTTACTGCATGACGTATTCTTTATGATCGCTATCTTTAGTGTGTTTCGTCTAGAAGTAGATATTACGTATGTTGCCGCCATTTTAACGATTGTCGGTTACTCCATAAACGATACGATTGTTACCTTTGACCGTATTCGTGAAAATGTGGACCGCAGAGGCGAGATTAAAACGAAAGAAGAACTGGCGGAAATTGTAAATCCTTCTCTTCGTCAAACGATGGGCCGTTCCGTGAATACATTGTTAACAATCATTGTCGTAGTAGTTGCACTAATTATTTTCGGTGCACCAGCAATTTTAAACTTCTCGATTGCATTATTCATCGGGTTAGTAACAGGGATGTATTCATCGCTCTGTATCGCGGCTCAACTATGGTATACACTGAAAGTTCGTGAAATGAACAAAAAAGGTGTTACTGTGAAGAAAAAAGATAAAAAACAATGGGGTTCAGACGAGCCGGTTGTTTAATACTTAAGGTTGATTAGTAAAGGGTGGCACTCCCACAGAGGAAGGTTTTCTCCCGTAACGAAAATTAACGAAAAAGAGGTTGGGACATATAGCTAATTTAATTAAGAATCAGTGAAGAAGCATAGTAAAAAAATGATATGCAACGAAAATT
>JAAYHP010000283.1 GCA_012735355.1 Lysinibacillus sp.
ATAAAAATGTTGATGATGTAGTGAATCCAAAAGAAACGATTCAGATTCCTCAATCTCAAATTATTCATGACATTGTTTCACAAGCTGAACTCGCATTTCAAGGTGAAGATTTTCGTGATATCTTTGTTACCTCTCCAACTGGTGCAGGTAAATCAATAATGTTCCAGGTACCAGCTGTATATTTAGCTGAACAGCACGAACTTCTAACCATTGTAATATCACCTTTAATAGGTTTAATGAAAGATCAGGTATATAGCTTACAAGATAAAGATGTAACATTTTCAGCTACAATCAATTCAGAAGTTTCACCTGTCGAAAAAATGAACATTATCAATCGAATTCAAAATAAAGAAATATCAATTTTATATATTTCACCTGAAACGCTATTAAGTAGAGCAGATATCAAAATGTTAATTGGCGATAGAAAAGTAGGATTATTCGTTATAGATGAGGCCCATATTGTAACAACTTGGGGGAAAGCATTCCGCTCGGATTATTGGTATTTAGGAAATTACCTACAAAAACTAAGAAAAGAGATGAAATTTCCAATTGCTACATTTACGGCTACTGCAATATATGGTGGAATCGAAGACATGTATTCAGAGACTCGCGATAGCCTTTACATGGTCAACCCTATCAACTATTTCGGTTATGTGAAAAGAGATGATTTAAAAGTAAATCTCAAAAAAATTGACCGTAACATTAGTCGAGAAAATGAATACTTAGCTACGAAATATGATCTATTACATGAGAGATTAAAACGTTTTTACTATAAAAAGAAGAAAGTGCTAGTGTACTTTCCATTTGTTAAATTTATTCGAGAATTTAAGCAATTTTTAGAAATGCATGCTGAACCGGAATTGTTATCATCAGTATCTATGTATTTCGGTAATATGAATAAAGAAGAAAAAAATGATAGCTTCTTAAAATTCAAAAATGGTGATTCCTTAATTATGTTAGCAACTAAAGCGTTTGGAATGGGTATCGACATACCAGATATTGATATTGTCATTCATTTTGCACCTACAGGAAATGTGTGCGATTATGTTCAAGAAATAGGAAGAGCAGCAAGAGATGAGGATATTCAAGGATATGCTTTTTTTGCCTTCCTTAGTAAGGACTTTACCCACGTGAATCGACTGCACGGAATTAGTACAATTAAAAAGACTCAATTAATACAAGTGATGGATAAAATCCTCTCTATATATAAAAAGGAAAAAAACAAAAAGTTTGCAAGGAATTTATTAATCAGTTCTGAGGACTTCAGATATATTTTCGATCGTAAAAACAACTCTGATTTTGAAAGCGATGATCTAGATAACCAACTAAAAACCGCATTATTAATTATTGAAAAAGATTTTATCAATAAATTAGGCTATTCACCTATCGTTGCTAGACCAAGAAGTATCTTCTCCATTGAATATGTAAAGGTAAAAAAAGAAATCGAAAAAGATTTCTAAAGATATTATGGTGAATATGTTAAAGAAGTAAAATCACTAGAGGATAATTATTATGGCGGGATTTATCGATTTGATTTAAAACGTTTATGGGAAGATAATTATAAATCCATATCTTTCCCACAATTTAAATATTTCTTCCATCAAAAAGATGATAGCCTAAAATTAAAATATATAGAATTTATCGAATCAGTATTTTTGATTAATATCGATTTATTAAATAAAAAAGAATATACTTTTCAAAACGAAGTACAACAGTTTATTACAACATTACAAAATATTTTAGGTTCCTTTATTCGAAAAGAGGAATTCTTTACTATAAAGGAATTAGCTCAACCTATCGCAAAAGCATTTAATAAATCTAAGTATCAAGCTGAATCTCTCGCTATTCAAATAATAAACAGTATTATAAGTTATCAAGATTCCTTAAGGAAATCTAGAACACAGCGAGTTAACTACATTACAGTACGCGAACATGGTGATTATTCAAAATACAAGATTTTCCCAAGTGCCCATGACTTTATTCGTTTTATTTTAACCCATTCTGAAAAAGTACTTAAACTTTCAACTTTTAACCCAAATGAAGGGAAGTATGAATTTTATTTAACAAAAGCCAATAAATTAGAAGTTGAAAAAACATTTATTACTCTTGGACTTTTAGAATCAATCGACACTTTACTATATGAGGTTAAAGGCGGAGATAATCCTGAAATCTTTATTCGTGTAAACTCCCAATTGCAAATTGAAAAAGTACTTTTTAATGCTGAAAAATATAACAATAATATACTGAGTAATGTTTATAGTAGGCACCAAATATCTGTTGCTATGCTAACTTATCTATTTGAAAATCAAGTAAGCACTCAAGAGTTTTGGGAATATATTGAAGATTATTTCTTAGGTATAATTCCTGAAGAAGTAAAAGAAAGAATAACTAGTTAATATTAAAGTGCAGTGTTATAGAAAAGGAGAACATTGCACTCGTTTTGAATTAGAGATTGCCTCGCAAGTGTTAAGTGCTTATTTTTCCCACCAACGTACACACATAACTTGGGGTACGAAGTGTTTCTCTCATCACCTCCCGAAAAGTCATAGTTCTGTTCGTTTTAGGATTGTAGATGGCTTTGTCGATCATTTGGTTGTACGCGTCGATGACTTTTTTGACTTGTTCGCCGAAGAGTTGGTTGTGTAGCTTAGCTGCTTGTTCTGGGGTGTTGGCGAAGTAGAAGTCGTATAGGTTGTTGTTGCGTTTGATGGCATAGAGTTTGACGGGACGCATTTTGAGCGTGTCCCGGCTTTTCATTGTTAGAAAATCCATAAGTTCTTCTTGTGTTAGTTCGAGGGCGAAAAGTACATCTGCTGGGTCTTGCCAAGTGACTTTCTTATTTTTGATGCAATAGTAAATGAAATGGGCCATGTACGGTTCATCGTATACAAGGGCGTCGTTGAAAAGGTTCGCGACTGTTTGATTTTTCATATCCACGCTCACCACCCCCAATCGGTCCGATTACACTTTCTCTTCCTCCCCTACTTTTTCTACGATTCTTCCAGTCGTTTTGTAGTATTTCGCATAAGCG
>JAAYHP010000284.1 GCA_012735355.1 Lysinibacillus sp.
ACAATAACCCATGACAATGCAGGATATTTTGACTTAGGACCGGTGGATTTAGGGGAAAATGCAAGAAGAGATATGTGTCTTGTCCTTGAAGAGATGGGCTTTGAAATAGAAGCATCCCACCATGAAGTGGCGCCAGGGCAACATGAAATCGACTTTAAATATGCGGATGCCATTACCGCATGTGACAACATCCAAACATTTAAACTTGTTGTAAAAACTATTGCGCGGAAACACGGCTTACATGCAACATTCATGCCGAAACCATTGTTTGGCGTAGCCGGATCAGGTATGCATTTCAACGTTTCCTTATTTAAAGGAAAAGAAAATGCATTTTACGATCCATCAACAGAATTAGGGCTTTCAGATACGGCGATGCACTTTATGGCAGGTATTTTAAAACACGTTGGAGGCTTTACAGCGGTAACGAATCCTACGGTAAACTCTTATAAACGTTTAGTGCCAGGCTTTGAAGCGCCAGTGTATGTGGCATGGTCTGCACAAAATCGCTCGCCACTAATTCGTGTACCATCTTCCCGCGGTGTATCTACACGAATTGAAGTGCGTTCTGTTGACCCAACAGCGAACCCATATTTAGCGATGGCGGTCATTTTAGCTTCTGGTTTAGAAGGAATTCGTAAAAAATTAACGCCACCAGAACCGGTAAACCGTAACATTTATGCGATGACACCGGAAGAGCGCTACGAAAACGGCATTGGCAACTTACCAGCTCAGTTAGATGATGCCTTACGTTTATTAGAAGTCGATGAAGTCGTAAAAAATGCGCTAGGACCACACATTTATAAAAACTTTAAAGAAGCAAAAGAAGTGGAATTTGAAATGTATCGTTCTACAGTTCATCCAAGGGAACGAGAACATTATATGAAAATGTATTAAAAAAATGCCAGGTGCTTTTCTATATGGAAAGTACCTGGCTTTTTTGATTAACCATTTACTTCAACGATTGGATTCGAATGTATGGGGTTTGTGGGATTGATTTCGATCGTAATAGGTTTTCCTAATCCGCCACCTGCTTGACTATCAATCTTAGCACCACCATCAATTAATAAATCATTACACAAAATGGAACCTATAAAGTTTGCGCCTCCGGTTAATGTAAAATTGGAATGAGGCATAACGAATAGGACATCTTTTGAAACGGTTCCTCCATTTATCAATGTTTTCCCAGTTCCATTGGAATAAAAGGAACCACTAATTCCAGCACCTCCAGAAAACGTTAAATCAGCATTTTTTATAAATAGATTTGCTTTTAGATGTAATCCGTTGGCAATGGTAATTTTGTCGGAACCAGCATAATAAATATTTAACTTGTTAGGATCCCCATTTACATTAATATTGGAGTACTTAAAATTAAGACTTTCTTTCACAAAAATCGTTAAACTACCAGTTCCTAAAATGTTCACTGTGCCATCGAAGGTCAAACGGTCAACAAATAAAATTTTGTCCGATTGTCCAACATCGATATTCAATGTCAAATTATTCGAAGTGGAAAAGGTATCAAGTTTTAAATGATCGATTAAAGTTAATACTTTGTTATGATGTTCATTCCAATTGCCGATTAAACTATTTCCTTTAATTAGCGGTGAATGATTTGGACGATAATCGATATTTTCAAAGGCACTTGAATCAAAGTGGAGTTGCTGCTGGAAAGTTTCGTTTACTAATTGGTCAAAACTATCAGGATCATAAGTAATGTGAATCGGTTCTGGATACCATCCATTCACTTCTACTTGAGAAGTGGAAGCAGAAGCGAGGTGACCTTTTACTTGATCTTTTATCCCATAATAGCCATAAGTAATATTGTTTTTTGAATAAACAGCAAAATCCCCAACATTCCCCGTACCACTATCAGGAATGGTAGAAACAGTGTTTAAAGCAACAACAATCCGTTGTGAAACTTTTCGTTCTTTATCATTTAAACTACCGGTTGAATAAATCGTATAAGAAATGATGTTACTTGCTAAATGTTCTTCTCGATGAATCTCAATTTCTGCTGTCGCTTGATGGGAAAAGTTTTTTTCAAAATCATTAATCACATCAGAAGAAATATCGACGGTTTTATCTAACTCTTTTTTAAAAATTTCTTGAAAATTAATAGTTTGTTGATGAAGGGGAGTCGTCAATAATTGATTCGTATATTCAGCGACAGCTTGTTGATGGGCCTTTTGAATTTGCTCAAAAAGAGCTGCTCTTTTTTCAACGAGTCCCGCTTCGGCAACATAGTAAACGGACTGGTCGATTCGTTCATTGGCTGATGTTTTCATCGTATTATTTGTAACGATAAATAAACTAAAACCAAATAACGATATTAGAACAAAGGTAAACAAAGTGATAAGCAATGAATAGCCTTGCTCATTTTTTATATAAAATTTCATATAAATCATTTCCTTTTCACAATCTGAGTTGAATAAGTTTCATCGGTTGTGCTTATGAATAAAAGGGAAATAGTGCCATCAAGTTCCGTTACTTGAAACTGTTGAATGTTAGGAGCAACGATAACTGAATCCCTCATGAAATTAGTGCCATTAAGATGATAATGGATTCCGTTAATGGTTAAATCATTGGCACCTGCGACAATATCATTTGGATGTTGACGGATTTCCTTCGTAATAATTTTGAATGCGTACGAAATATTTTGTAACTCTCGATTTTTTTCATTTTGTTTTGAAAACTGCTTTTGTCCATTGGATAGAATACCGATTAATAAAAGGATGACGAGGGACATGATGACAATTGTTGCTAGTGCTTCAACGAGGGTGAATCCTTGTTGTTTGCAGGTTGGGTTAAATATTTTCACGAACATGCCCCCAATCTAAAGTCGTTTCCATCTGAGATTTTACAGTACCGTCATTTGGATCGATTACTTTTAAAATAATACGGGTTAAAGAGGGATAGCTTTCGTTTTGTTTTAATTGGAGTTCTAATCGATAGTGAGAATGCGAATGATTTTGATAAATAAAAAATCCGTCTTTTTCTTCTAAATAAACATAACCTGGAAATATTTCAGTATTGAGTTCAGTAGGAAGATGAGCGGATGAGGATTCGCTATAAAACTTTTCCATTTCCCTTTGGGCGATGTAAGTTGCATCGATAATATTTTCTGACGTTTCCGTTGTTTTTGCCGATTGAATAAACAACTGAAAAGCACTTAATAGAATAATTGTTAGAATCACAATCGATGCAATAACCTCAACTAAAGTTATACCATTTTCATTTCGAAATTTCCTATTACATGATGCTTTTTTCATCGATGAAACCTCTCGTTTGTAATAAATTTATTTCATAAAATGTAATTATCTCATAATAATATAATACATATTAATAAATTCTTAAACTATTTAATTGATTAGTAATATTAGGAAATGAAGGATATAAGGTAAGCCCGAAATCAAACAACGCCTACAAATCAATGACACCTCCCTGTAAGATGAAAGAAACATTTATAGAGGAGGTGTTCTTATTAGACAACAGAAAAACTTAATAACGTGCCAGTCAAATAGGAATCCGAATCCGATCC
>JAAYHP010000285.1 GCA_012735355.1 Lysinibacillus sp.
GAAAATGATGAGTTTTTACTTTTGTCCCAACCTCTTTATTTATATAAATCATATTAAATTATTTACTCTTCATTTGAATTTTCGTCCTCATTATTCAAAGGAGCTTCTTCATTATTTCCTTCGTTCAATGATTCATCTTCTTCATTTTCTTCTTTTTTGACTCTTGCTACCGTCGCTACATATTCATCTTCCGCTAGTCGAATCAATCGAACACCTTGAGTATTACGTCCGATACGGGAAATGTCATTAACATCCATCCGGATTAAAATACCGTTCACAGTAATTAACATTATATCTTCGGTACCATCAACTGTTTTCACAGAACACATCGGCCCGTTTTTCTCAGTAATTTGGATTGTTTTAATACCTACGCCTCCACGATTTTGAGGGCGATATTCAGATTATGGTGTTCGTTTACCATATCCTTTTTCAGTAACAACTAAAATATCTTGACCTGGTTCGACAATTTCCATACCGACTACCCAGTCATCATCTCTAAGTTTGATGCCGCGAACCCCAGCAGCTGTACGCCCCATTTCCCGAACATCTTTTTCATCGAAACGAATTAGCATACCATTTCTCGTACCAATAATAATTTGTTTTGTACCATCCGTTACGTGAACAGATATTAATTCATCATCTTCGTGTAAATGGATAGCTATTAAACCGTTATTGCGAATATTGGCAAACTGGGATAACGATGTACGTTTTGTAATGCCTGTTTTAGTAGTAAAAATGAAATAAGCATTTTCATTATATTCTTTAACTCGTATCATCGCCGTTACTTTTTCTTCTTTATCTAAATTAAGTAAATTGACGATTGGTAAACCTTTAGCAGTGCGGCCGTATTCAGGGATTTCGTATCCTTTTGCTCGATATACTTTCCCTTTTGAAGTAAAGAATAAAATTACATCATGGGTAGATGTAAATAGCAAATGCTCTACGAAATCATCTTCATGAGTCCCCATTCCTTGAACTCCGCGACCGCCACGTTTTTGGCTACGATACGTGTTGGAAGCTAGTCTCTTTATGTAACCTTTATGCGTTAACGTTACAACGGAGTCTTCTTCTGGAATTAAGTCCTCATCCTCTAACATTTCTGGGCCACCTGCAGTAATTTCTGTACGGCGTGTATCGTTATATTTTTCTTTAATTTCTAACAGCTCTGTTTTGATAATATCAACAATTTTCGCCTCGTCAGCTAATATCGCTTTTAACTCAGCAATTAACTTTACAAGTTCTTGATATTCATCTTCTATTTTTTCCCGTTCTAGACCGCTCAAGCGTACGAGACGCATATCTAAAATAGCTTGCGCTTGTCTTTCAGTTAAATTAAATCGTTCCATTAATACTGGTTTCGCTTCGTCACCTGTACGAGATGAACGGATGATATTAATAATTTCGTCAATATGATCAAGAGCGATTCGTAAACCTTCTAAAATATGCGCTCTGTCTTCCGCCTTTTTCAATTCAAATTGCGTACGACGAGTAATTACTTCTTTTTGATGCTCCAAATAATAATGCAATACTTCTTTTAAGCTTAATACTTTCGGTTGCCCATTTACTTAAGCGAGCATATTCACACTAAAGTTAGTTTGCATTGCCGTATGTTTATACAAATTATTTAAAATCACATTGGCATTCGCATCTTTTCGTACCTCAATAACGATTCGCATTCCTCGACGGTCAGATTCATCCCGCAAGTTAGTTATGCCGTCAATTCTCTTATCCCGAACTAATTCTGCAATTTTTTCAATTAACTTCGCTTTATTAACTTGATAAGGTATTTCGGTTACGATAATTGCTTCTTTTCCAGTTGAACTTGTTTCAATTTCAACTTTCGCACGAGTTACAATCGTTCCTCGACCTGTTTCATAGGCTCTTCGAATTCCGCTGCGACCTAAAATAAGTCCACCTGTAGGGAAATCCGGTCCTGGAATCACTTCCATTAGTTCTTCTGTAGTAATGGCAGGATTTTCAGCTAAAGCAATAACAGCATCAATCGTTTCACCTAATTGATGTGGGGGAATGTTCGTCGCCATTCCTACAGCAATTCCCGATGCACCGTTCACAAGTAAGTTAGGAAAACGGGCAGGTAATACTTTCGGTTCTTTCTCCGTACCATCGTAGTTCGGATCATAATCAATCGTGTCTTTATTAATATCCCGTAACATTTCCATCGCAATTTTAGACATGCGAGATTCGGTATAACGCATCGCTGCTGCTCCATCACCATCAACAGAACCGAAGTTACCGTGACCATCGACTAATACGTAACGATAACTAAAATCTTGCGCCATACGTACCATCGCATCATAAATGGAAGAGTCACCATGAGGGTGATATTTCCCCATTACGTCCCCAACGATACGAGCGCTCTTTTTATAAGGTTTATCTGAATAGTTTCCAAGTTCATGCATACCATATAAAATACGACGATGAACCGGTTTCAATCCATCTCTTACATCCGGTAATGCACGAGAGACGATAACACTCATTGCATAACTTAAAAAGGATGATTGTACTTCTTCACTTATTTTTATTTGTTTAACACCAGAATGTTGATTTTCAGACAACATAAATACCTCCTTTCATGCATATTAAAAATCCAAGTTCTGTACATAAACAGCATTTTCTTCAATGAATTCTCTGCGAGGCTCTACTTCATCCCCCATTAGCTGTCTGAAGATTTGATCGGCTTTAATTGCATCATCCAATTGAATTTGAAGTAATGTACGGTTTTCTGGATCCATCGTAGTTTCCCATAATTGTTCCGCATTCATTTCTCCTAGCCCTTTATATCGTTGAATAGACGGTTTTGGATTTTGAGGTAAGCGATTTAAAATTTCTTGTAGCTCTTCATCAGAATAACAATATTCAACATGTTTTCCTTGTTTTACTTGATAAAGAGGTGGTTGTGCAGCATATACATAGCCTGCTTCGATGAGTGGACGCATGAAGCGGAAGAAAAATGTTAGTAATAAAATACGAATATGTGCACCATCGACGTCGGCATCAGTCATAATGATAATTTTGTGATAACGTGCCTTCTCTAGATCGAATTCCTCTCCTATTCCTGTACCAAAGGCAGTAATCATCGCGCGAATTTCTGCATTGGATAAAATACGATTTAAATTTGCCTTTTCAACATTTAAAATTTTCCCGCGCAATGGAAGTATTGCTTGGAAGAATCGATCGCGACCAGATTTTGCAGAACCGCCGGCAGAGTCCCCTTCGACGATAAAGATTTCAGATTCTGCTGGATTTGTTGATGTACAGTCTGCAAGTTTCCCTGGTAAGCTTGACACTTCTAACGCTGATTTACGTCTAGTAAATTCACGAGCTTTTTTCGCAGCTACTCGAGCACGAGCTGCCATAATTCCCTTTTCCACAATCTTTCTAGCTACTGTAGGATTTTCTAATAAAAATCGTTCAAAGCCATCAGAGAACAATTGATTAGTAATCGTACTTACTTCGGAATTCCCTAATTTTGTCTTTGTTTGACCTTCGAATTGTGGATCTGGATGTTTTACAGATACAATAGCAGTTAACCCTTCCCGTACATCTTCCCCAGTTAACTTTTCATCAGCATCTTTCAACAATCCATTTTTACGAGCATAATCATTTATTACACGGGTCAAGGCAGTTTTAAATCCTGATTCATGAGTTCCGCCTTCATAAGTAATGATGTTATTAGCAAACGAATATATATCAGTGGAATAACCTGAATTGTATTGCAATGCAATTTCAACGGAAATCCCGTCTTTTTCACCCATAATCTCAATCGTATCATGAATCGGTTCCTTCGATTCGTTTAAATGTTCTACATACTCTCTAATTCCGCCTTCATAATGATAAGTATCAGAACGCACTTCCTCCCCACGCTCATCAGTTAAAACAAGAGTTATCCCACGGTTTAAGTAGGCCAATTCACGAATACGGGAAGCTAAAGTTTCATAATCATATTCCGTTGTTTCTTTAAAGATTTCAGGGTCAGCTTTAAATCGAGTTTGCGTTCCTGTTTCATCCGTATCACCGATTATTTTTAACGGTTCAACAGTTTTACCACGTTCAAACTTTATATAATAAATATGGCCGTCCCTTTTCACATAAACTTCTGTTTCTGAAGATAGTGCATTCACTACAGAGGCACCAACGCCGTGAAGTCCCCCAGAAACTGTATAACCTCCACTACCGAACTTTCCTCCAGCGTGGAGCACCGTCATAATAACTTCAACAGCAGGAATTCCCATTTTTTCATGGGTACTAACCGGAATACCTCGCCCGTTATCTTCAACTCTAATCCAGTTATCTTTTTCGATCGTTACCCGGATTTCCGAACAATAGCCGGCTAACGCTTCGTCGATACTATTATCCACAATTTCCCAAACTAAATGATGTAGTCCTTTGAAACTTGTTGAACCAATGTACATCCCTGGACGTTTACGGACAGCTTCTAATCCTTCTAAAACTTGTATCTGTTCAGCATCATAATTATTCTGAACTTTACTATCTTCTAAAGCCACCACGTTCACCTACTCTTTCATACCCTAGTATGCATTATTTTAAAAAAAACTTGTCAATATATGTTTTAAATGTGAGAAGTTATTCCTTTTCAACTTTACCTTGTTTCACGTGAAACATTTTTGCATGTTGTATCGTATCGTGATGAATTCCATCTACACTTGTCGTTGTTACAAATGTTTGAACTTCCTCTTGAATCGTGTTCAATAATTGTGACTGACGATAATCATCCAATTCAGACAATACATCATCCAAAAGTAAAATAGGTGCTTCTCTCGTTTCTTGTTTTATTAATTCAATTTCTGCTAATTTCAAGGACAAGGCTGTCGTTCTTTGTTGCCCTTGGGAACCATATGTTTGCACATCATAACCATTGACTAAAAATTGTAAATCATCTCGATGGGGCCCAACTAATGTAATTCCCCTTTCAATTTCCTTTTGCTTTACTTCCGAAACTTTTTCTGTTAAGTATGTAGCCATCTTTTCAGCAGTCCAATCCTTTTCAATCCCTTTCGTAGGAAAATACTTGATTGTCAACTTTTCCAACCCTTTGGAAATACCAGAATGAATCTTCTCTGCCCAAACTTGCAAAAGATCAACGAATTCAAATCTTTTACGAATAATTTGTACTGCCGATTGAACGTATTGTTCTGTATAAATGTCAAATAACATTTCATCGATTTTCTGTTTTCCTTGATTCATTTTTAACAGTTGATTTCTTTGTTTTAGAAGCTTATGGAAGTTTAATAATTCATGTAAATATACGGGGGAAATTTGGCCAATTTCCATATCTATGAAGCGTCTGCGTACTTGAGGGCTTCCCTTTACAATATTTAAATCTTCCGGTGCAAACATCACGACATTTACTTGACCAATATAGTTACTCAGTTTAGTTTGTTCAATATGGTTTACCCTTCCTTTTTTTCCTTTTTTAGTAATTGTTAGTTCTAAAGGAAATTGACCATATCGATTCTTTATATCCCCTTTTATTTTACCATAGTCTGTTTCCCAACGGATTAATTCTTTATCGTTGCTCGTTCGATGGGATTTCGCCATAGCTAAAACATAAATGGATTCTAATATATTTGTTTTACCTTGAGCATTCTCCCCAATTAGAACGTTAATTTTCGGGGAAAATTCCAAGTCTAATGTTTCATAATTACGGTAATTGGTTAGTTGCAAACGTTCAATAATCATTACTTTTCTCCGTTCTTGTTTACAATCACAAATCTACCACAACCTGGAATATTCACAACGTCACCATTTCTAAGTTTACGACCACGACGTTTTTCAACTTCACCGTTTACATAAACGTCTGTCTCCTCCAAAAACCATTTTGCCATACCACCTGAGCTAATTGCATCAGTAATTTTTAATGCTTGACCTAGAGTAATAAATTCGGTATCAATTACTATTTCATTCAAATAAATTCATCCTCCGTTATCGAACATCTATCATTTTATCTTACCCTAACTTTCGTAAATACGCCAAGAAAAGCTATGTATGCCAATATTAATTTTTGACGAAAAACTGTCAAATCAAACCTTCAACGGCCGGTTACCATTTTATGTATTTTATAAAAATACCGAATATTATATCTACATTTCATTTGCTAACAAAAAAGTGTAGACAAGTCTGAAACTAGATTGTCTACACCTTTAAAAATCAGTATGTTCTTACTGGTAATATTAATTGCAAGATTGAATCATCATGAACAGATCGTAAAATGAATGGACGCATAGCCCCTGTAAATTGAATAATTACATCTTGTCCATCGATAGCTTTTAAAGCCTCCATCATATATTTCGCACTGAAAGAAATAATTAAATCTTCTCCATCAAGGGATTCCACTGGAATTTGTTCCTCTACTTTACCGATTTCAGGAGAATTTGAAGAAATTTTCACTAGATTTCCTTCCAATGTTTCAAAGCGAACAACATTATTCCGATCTTCTCTAGCAACTAGAGACGCTCGATCAATTGCTTGTAATAATGTTTTACCGTTTAGCGTAATATTTGTTTTAAATTCAGCAGGAATTAAACGAGTAGTATCTGGATAGTTCCCTTCTAACAAACGTGAGAAAAATAAAACATGATCCGTTTTGAATAATACTTGTTGATTCGTCATAGTAATTTCTACAGGACTATTTGTTTCACTTAAGATTTTACTTAATTCATTCAAGCTTTTTCCTGGAATAACGACTGAATCAATATTGCTAGGTAATTTTTCTAGTTTTGCTTTTCTTCTCGCTAAGCGGTGACTATCGGTTGCAACACAGACTAATTCATCGTTTTCAATCATCCAGTTAACCCCTGTTAATACTGGTCTACTTTCGCTTGTAGCAACGGCAAAAACTGTTTCACGAATGATGGATTTCAATAAATCAGCTGGGATTTCAAATTGATTGTCCGTAGAAATCTCCGGTAATAAAGGATATTCTGAAGCATCTGAACCGATTAAATGGAATTCAGTTTTTCCAGAACGAATGTGAGTTTGTAATTCATTCGTTACTTCTATTTCAACATCATTCGTAGGTAATTTTCGTACAATTTCATTAAACATCCGTGCTTGTAAAACGATGGAGCCTGTTTCTGCAACGTTAATAATTTGATCGCCATTTTCTTCAGCAGGGATAAAAGTTTGAATTGTAATATCGGCATCGGATCCAGTCAAACGTATTCCTTCTTCTGTTACGTCAATTTTTATACCCGTTAAAATTGGAATTGTTGTTTTGGAACTAATCGCTTTTGTTACGTCGTTTAGTCCATCCAACAACCGATCACGCAAAATGTCAAATTTCATCGTTATACCTCACTTATAAATTATTATTTTTTTAAATAAATTAATAGAAATAGTAATAGGTGCTGTGGATTTGTGGATAAGCGGTTTAAAGCTAATAATATTAACATATCCACATGTTGATACTTTGTGAATATAGTTGTGTAAAAAAACTTGCGTTATCCACAGTGTTATTTTCCTAACACGCTTCGAATTTGTTTAATATCTTCTTGTAATTGTTGATCTTCCTTTAATAACTTTTCGATTTTTTCATGGGCATGGATGACCGTCGTATGATCCCTACCTCCAAATTCTTCACCAATCTTAGGCAATGAGAAATCAGTAAGTTCACGTGATAAATACATCGCAACTTGCCTTGGGAATGCAATTGATTTTGTTCTTTTTTTAGCAGCAAAGTCTTCTAAACGAATGTTGTAATACTCTCCTACAGCCTTTTGAATGTCTAAAATCGTAACCACTTTTGGCTTCGTGTTTGGAATAATGTCTTTCAGTGCTTCTTTTGCTAATTCTGCAGTGATATCTTTGTTTACTAAAGATGAATAAGCCACTACGCGAATAAGAGCACCTTCAAGTTCACGGATGTTCGTATCAATTTGATTGGCAATGTAATGCATCACTTCATTAGGAATATCTAGCCCATCAGCCTTCGCCTTTTTCCTTAAAATAGCGATTCTCGTTTCTAAATCGGGAGGGGTAATGTCTGTTATTAATCCCCATTCAAATCGAGAACGCAGGCGATCTTCTAAAGTTGGTATCTCCTTAGGTGGGCGATCACTTGAAATGACAATTTGCTTTGATTCCGTGTGTAATGTATTAAATGTGTGGAAAAATTCTTCTTGAGTTGATTCTTTTCCAGCTAAAAATTGAATATCATCAATTAATAGGACATCAACATTGCGATACTTGTTTCGAAAATCTTCGGCTTTATTATCACGAATCGAGTTAATAAATTCGTTCGTGAATTTTTCAGAAGATAAATAAACAACTTTAGCGTTTGGGTTATGTTCTAATACATAATGGCCGATGGCGTGCATTAAATGGGTTTTTCCTAAACCTACTCCTCCATAAATAAAGAATGGATTGTAGGCCTTTGCTGGTGCTTCAGCGACAGCGAGAGATGCAGCGTGGGCAAATCGATTTCCTGAACCGATGACAAAGGTGTCAAAGGTATATTTAGGATTTAACATGCTATGCGAGTTTTCATAATGCTCGTGATTCCTAGCTTGAATTTTGGGAGCAGGAATATCAAAATCACCGTCTTTATCGTCTTTTTGTACAACAAACTTAATGAACAAGTCCTCACCAGTTAATTCAGTCAAAATCCCCGCAATTAACTGTACATAGTGATTTTCTAACCATTCTCGGGTGAATGAATTGGGGGCTGCAATTGTAACTTCCGAACCGTTATAAGAGAGCAATTTCGTTGATGCTAACCATGTCTCAAAGCTTGGTTTTGAAATTTGTTGTTCGACTTTGGCCAGGACTTTGTTCCATAATTCATTTAAATGTTCCAAGCCTGTGACTCCTTTACTATTTTTTATTTATTTTAAAATGAAAAATTTCATCCAAAATGAAATGTATCGTTCCATTTTATTTTATTTGTAATCATATTAAAACACAAAATCACAACCTGTGGATAAC
>JAAYHP010000286.1 GCA_012735355.1 Lysinibacillus sp.
CTTGTAATGGGCTGTTTATAAGCGATAATGGCCAACACTTCTAATGAAGCTGTTGATAAAACATGACTATTTGGATTTTCAACTAATTTTTTAATCGTATCTGCTACTTCTTGTTTCGTCGTTAATTGATATGTATCTGCCAATTGTTTAATGGTGAGTCCAGATGCTGCATTATTTTCATAGTTCGTTTTCAGTTCACTTAAACCGGCTTCGATGTCAATATCTTCAACATCTAAAATTTGCGCAAGTTGTTTAACCGTTAGCCCTTCATCACCTACTACGAATAATAATGCCTCAATTTTGCTCATCAAAGTCTTCGAGTTCACTTAAAGAAGCCTCCTTCTGCAATGTAACGGTTAAATCTTCAAAATTATTTTCTTGTTCAACAGCAACAACTTGACGTTTCATTAGTTCGAGTAAAGATAAAAATGTTACAATAATCGTTTCTTTATCTTCATATGGAAATAGTTCTGAAAAGTTCAGCTTTCCTCCCCGTTCCTTTAAAACATCCACGACAGCAAACATTTGCTCTTTTACGGAAACTTCTTGTTTTTTCACCGTTGTTTTTAACGGTTTACGAAGTTGCTTTCTTTTAAGCATTTTTTGGAAAGCATGGAGCAAATCATAAATATTTACATCTGCATTAAACAACGCTAACTGCTCGTCCGGCATGAAGGGAGATAAATCGCTCGGCGGTTTTGTATACACTTCTTGACGATTTTCTTCCAACTTTTTAAATTCCATTGCTGCTTCTTTATATTTTTTATACTCTATTAGCTTTGCTACTAATTCTTCACGAGGGTCTGGTTCTTCCAATTCAAATTCCGTTTCTTCCATTTCACCTTCATGAATAGGAAGAAGCATTCGACTTTTTATTGCGAGAAGCGTTGCAGCCATCACTAAGTATTCACTAGCCTCATCTAATTCGAGCACTTTCATTGCATGAATATACTCCATATATTGAGCTGTTAATTCCGCCATTGGGATATCATATATATCAATTTCCAAACGCTGAATTAAATGCAATAATAAATCAAGTGGTCCTTCAAAGGCATCTAATTTTACTTCATACATTTGTCACACACCTAGCATTTCTTAATCTAAATTAAGTATAGAGGAAAGAAGGTTCATAAAGCAATGCCTCCCGATTTTATAGAATTTTGCGCATATTTCAATGGCAATCAAGATTATTTTGAGTGTCACGAAGTATTAGAAGAATATTGGAAAAAAGTCGATCCAGGTAACAAAGAGCATCTTCTCGTTGGATTCATTCAATTGGCAACTGGATTGTATCATTGGCGAAGGGAAAATATGAGTGGTGCATCTCGAATGTTAAAAAAAGCTTACGATAAAATAGTGAAAAATAAAGCTCATCCATTTTTTGATTATATCCATTTTCAACAATTATGTAATGACTGTTTAAAAAGCATTGATTTAATTGAAAAACAACAACCTTTCGAAGCATTCCCTTTCATCTTTATTCATCCATCCTTTGAAGCATTAGTCTACGAAAAAATAATTTCCCTTCCTGCACAACCTCAAGACTTTCTTCTCCATAAACATATGCTGCGCGATCGTTCAGATATTCTAAGATTACGGAAAGAAAAAAGAAATGGCAGACGTTAATTTTCGTCTGCCTCTTGAATACTATGTAAGCATTTGTTAATAAAAGGTTCCGTTTCTTCACAAGGTTGAATTTTTGTGAATTCACCAGAAGCTAACAATTCTTTCAACATTTCTTTAGCGATTCCTTCCCCACGATAAGATGGGACGACTGTAATGTGTTGAATAGTAGCAACAGAACCTTCTGCGATAACGCCTACAATACCTACATACTCTTCATCTTTTTTCCATAAATATAATTGCCGATTTTCTTCTTGTTCATAGGACTGCATTGTCTCCATTAACCGTTTGACGTCCTTTTCCTCTGGCATAAAAGAAAGTAATCCCATAGCGATTTTTTCTAATGATTTTTTATATCGTACTAACATGTAAACATTCCCTCGTTTTCTTATCACGTACGTCTTGTAAATATCCTACACGATTCAAATTTAAGAATCAAACTGCCCTAGGAATTATTAATATTATTCCACAGGTGCATTAGGAATTAGTACAAAAATGTAAAACAATGCCCAAAGTAAACTGAAAACTAAAAGAATACCTAGCAACCACCATTTTGAAATTTTCACGATTGATTCACCTTGTTTAATTGATATTCCATATCATTTAAAATTAAATCTTCATAGCTTTCTCTACGAATGGCTAATTGATGTTGTCCATCTTCCACGAATACAACGGCAGGTCTCGGTATACGATTGTAATTAGATGCCATCGAATAACCATATGCTCCTGTACAGAAAATAGCCAGAATATCTCCTGAATCGACTTGTTGAAGATCGATGTTCTCAATTAATTTATCACCAGATTCGCAAAGTTTACCAGCAACAGTATATGTACTAGTTCTCGGTTGATTTGCTTTATTGGCAATAACAGCATCATATTTTGCATCGTATAAAGCTGGGCGAATATTATCGCTCATCCCGCCATCAACAGCAATGTATTCACGAATGTTCGGAACGACTTTCTGAGATCCAATTGTATAAAGGCTCGTACCAGCTTCACCAACAAGTGAACGACCTGGCTCTATCCAAATTTCAGGCATCTCTAAATTGCGTTTTTTCGTTTCCTCTTTAACCGTTTTAATCATTTCTTCCACATAAATGTGGGGATCGAGTGGTTGATCTTCTTCTGTATATCGAATACCGAAGCCTCCACCTAAATTCAACACTTCACATTGAAAATCATATTCTTTATTCCACTTATCAATCTTCTCGATCAATTTACCAGCAGCTAAACTAAAGCCATCCGTATCGAAAATTTGAGACCCAATATGACAATGTAAACCTAGTAATTTTAAATACTTGTGTCCTACTACTTGTTGGAATGCCTCATCCACTTGACCGTTGTTTAAGTCGAAACCGAATTTGGAGTCTTCTTGTCCTGTCGTAATAAAGTCGTGGGTAGAAGCTTTCACACCAGGTGTTACACGAAACAGTATATTCATTGATTGATTGCGAGATTCAGAAATCTCTTTTAATAATTCAATTTCATAGAAATTATCGACAACGATACAACCAATTTTTGCATCAAAAGCCATTAATAGCTCATCGTATGATTTATTATTCCCATGAAAATGAATGCGCTCCGGCGGGAAGTTTGCTTTTATAGCAGTATATAATTCTCCTCCTGAAACTACATCAAGAGACAAATTTTCCTCTTTCGCAAATTGATAGATTGCGATGCAAGAAAAGGCTTTTGAAGCATAAGCCACTTGTGCATTGACACCATATTTTTTGAAAGTATCTATAAATCCACTGGCACGATTTCGAATAAGTGCAAGGTCATAAACAAATAGTGGAGTACCGTATTCCTTAGCAAGCTCTACAGTATCAACTCCACCGATGTATAGATGACCGTTTTGTCCAATTGTTTGAGTTCCGTATAAATGCATAGGTTCCCCTCCGTATAACAGTTAGCAGCCCATTGTCATACCAATGTTCACCATTCTATTTTAATTGAAGAAGAAATTCTTTGACAATGGACTGCTAAGATTAATTATATGTTTGAACTTTAACATAGGAGACATTCTTTCGCAATGAATTTACGACCGTTTTCGCTGTTTTGCACCGACGATATACGGCCTGAGGGCATCATCCGCCATCGGAAATCGTATAAATACCCGTGTAAAGGCTTTCGGGAAAAATGGCACAAGTGGCCATAAATATGGTATTTGCATAGGTCTGAGAGAAGAAAGATAAGAAAATACAATGAAAAATCCAATGAAAAATCCTGCTGCATCAAATAAAGCAGTTAATATTAAAACAATAAAACTGAAATATTTTAAAGAAACACTTAATTCAAACGTAGGAATAGCAAAAGTGAATATGGCAACAACTGCCGAATACAATACAATTTCTGGCGAAAATAGTCCTACATCAATCGCAATTTGCCCAATGATTACCCCAGCCACTAAACCCATTGCAGTTGATAATGGGGTTGGCGTATGAATCGCTGCTATTCTCAAATATTCTAACCCTAAATTCGCTATGATGATTTGTAATAAGAGCGGTATGTTGGATTTTTCTTCCGCACCTATAAAATCCAATGCCTCTGGTAAATATTGCTCATTAGTGGCAAGTAAGTACCAAATGGGCATGACAGTTAAACTTAAAACAATCGCAAGATATCTGAGTAATCGAACGGTAGAACCGATAATTGGTGCTTGCCGATATTCTTCCGCATGTTGCATTAAATGGAACATTGTAATTGGAAGTAAAATGACAGATGGAGACGTATCAACAATGATGGCAATATGCCCTTCAAGTAAATGGGCAGCAACAATGTCAGGTCTTTCCGAATATCTAACGAAAGGTACGGGATGAAACCTTTGTTTAAAAAGCCATTCTTCTAACGTTTTATCAGCCATTGTAAGACCATCATGTTGAATCTCTTCTAATCGCTGTTGTAACCATTTTAAATGTTTGTCATTGACAAGGTCTTTCATGTAGGCAATAGCTACATCGGTTTTACCGTTAGATGAAATTTTATGCAGCTCAAAACGGAGTTCCGGACTTCGAATTCTCCGTCGAATCAGGGCCGTATTGAGCATAATATTTTCAGCAAAACCGTCACGGGAACCCCGAATGACTTTTTCATTATCCGGCTCATCTGGTTGTCTTCCCGGATAGCTGCGTAATTCAGTTAAATATGCATATCCATGTTGGGTAACAAAACCAACTTGTCCACTCATAACGCCGACTAAAAACTCATCCCGGTCTTTCGGTTCGGCTTTTCCGTAGAAGTTAAAAATATTATCGAAATACGTATCATCATCTTCCACTGGATCTTCCGCTTCTTTTTCTTCACTATCAAAATAAAGCGGTGTCAGTTGAACCGTTAAAGTCATTCCGTCAACAAGACCGCTTATATAAACGCATAATACAGGTAAGTCCTTTACGTGAACTTCTTTAATACAAACTTCGAAAGATTCATCTTTTCCAAATTTCGAATAAAGATATTGTTTTGCCTCTTCTAATGATGCAAAAATTTTGTTCGTCATTTATTCACCGTCTTTTTCGTAGTTCCTGATGTTGTATTCGATTTATCCATCC
>JAAYHP010000287.1 GCA_012735355.1 Lysinibacillus sp.
AAACAAGTCGAGCCAATCATGACTCGACTAAATTTTTATTTTGTTTCTTCTACTGCTTGTTCAGAGTAATATTTTCTTCCTAAATAAGTTTGTAAAATGAGCAATAGTCCACTGACAGACCAATATAGCGGTAATGCGGCCATCAACGAAATAGAAATAACAACAATCATAATTGGTGAAATATACACCATCATTTTCATTTGTTGCTTTTGAGCTTCTGGAACTGTCCAGAGAGATACTTTTGCTTGGATAAAATAAACGATCCCCGCAATGGCAGTAATAAAGATATCTGGCGTTCCTAGATTAAACCATAAAAATTCATGTGCTTTTACTTCGTCGGAATAAAGGATCGCAAAGTATAGCCCCATAATAATTGGCATTTGAATGAGGATTGGCAAACATCACATATAAAATGGATTGATGTTATGTTCACGATACAGTGCCATCATTTCTTGCTGTATTGCCATCTGCTCTTCTTTCGTTTGAGCCTTTTTTAATCGCGCTTGAATATCGTCCATTTTTGGCTTAATAATATCCATTTTAGACTTCATAATCGATTGTTGGCGATAGTTACGAAGCATAAATGGCATCAGGATAAGGCGAATGATAATGGTAATTGCGATGATTGCTAAGCCGTAGCTTCCTCCAAACCATTCACCAAAAGTATTAAGCAGCCAATCCATTGGCTTTACAAACGTATTATAAAAGAAACCTTCTTGATTTTCGACTGCTTGACACCCTGATAAAAGGAATAACAGAATGCCGAAAAGCGAAAACAGTGTTAGTTTTTTCATTTTTCCACCTACTATTAAATTTTCACTAAGATGAAGTATACGGAATAAGTTCTACAATTTCAATTAGCAGGTGTCAATTAAACACCTTATACTTTTTCCTTTTCGACATTTGCTGTTTCTGGTAGTTCGAATCTAAAGAATTCGTGATGCAACTCATCTCTGAAGTGTTTTGGCGTCACACCGGTATATTTTTTAAATATCCGTGTGAAATAACTTTGATTACAAAAATGGAATTGCTCAGAAATTGAAGTAATGCTCTTGTTCGTATGTCTTAAATAATATTGTGATTCTTCAACTCTTCTTACATTTAAATATTCTACTAGCGTAATACCAACATGTTCACGGAAAATACGGGATAAGTGGCTTGTACTAATATGAAATTTATTCGCAATACTTTCGACTGTTAAGTCATTTTCTAACTCATCGTTTATGTACATAATTACTTTATTTACTGTTTGATGACGGAATGTAGGCTGTTTTCGATCTGCGATAAAATAGACGTAAAAGTCGATTAATTCATCGGCGAATTGTAAAAACTCTGCATCTTTCATTTTATTTTGAATCATGTCCGTACAAGCAACATTGAAGGCAAAAGCCTTTTTTGAAGGCACTTGATTATCCATAAGTCTCCTAGCCACAATCGACGAAAGGGTGATAAAGTAATTCCTTACTTCTTTTATCACCTGTTTCCCGAAGCGAATAGAGAGAATATCAATCAATTCATGAAGGGATTTTTTAGC
>JAAYHP010000040.1 GCA_012735355.1 Lysinibacillus sp.
AAAGACGGTGGCGGACTCATGGGGAAACTGATGGGTGCTGGGAACCGTCTAATCACTGGAGAAAGTTTATTTATGACGACGTTTACAAACGTAGGTGTAGGTAAACGGCACGTCTATTTTGCCGCTCCTTACCCTGGAAAAATCATCCCAATGGATTTAAGCGAATATAACGGAAAAATTATTTGTCAAAAGGATGCCTTTTTAGCTGCTGCAAAAGGCGTATCTGTTGGGGTTGAATTCCAACGAAAAATCGCTGCTGGATTCTTCGGTGGAGAAGGTTTCATCATGCAAAAACTTGAAGGCGATGGTATGGCCTTTATTCATGCTGGTGGTGCCATTCACAAAAAAGTGTTACAACCTGGTGAAGTATTGCGTGTAGATACAGGCTGTTTTGTGGCCATGACTTCTGAAGTAGATTACAACATTGAAGCGGTTGGCGGTATTAAAACAGCATTATTCGGTGGAGAAGGAATCTTCTTCGCAACGTTACGTGGACCTGGAACTGTATGGATTCAATCATTACCATTCTCTAGACTTGCTAGCCGTGTATTCGCAGCTGCTCCAGTTAGCCAAGGTGGCGGCGGAAAACGCGCTGGTGAAGGCGGCATAGGTGGCCTATTTAGAATGTTTGAGGATTAATTATATAACAATGGGCTTTTCAAAATTTTTTCAACGCCGATTTTCGTTTCGGGCGGACGCTTTCCCCGGGCGTGGCCTCAGCCTCCACGGAGCTCGTTCCTCGCTCCTTCGCACGTCTAGGCCTCACGCTATTCCCGGTGGAGTCGCCGCCCTTCACTCAAATCGACAGAATAAATTATTCCTCTTAAACTTAATATTTACTATTTAATACAAGCCCATTGTTTACAAAAATACAACGATGATTAATACCACCGCAAGGACTAATCGGTAAATCGCAAAAGGTACTAATTTAATGCGAGAAATTAACTTTAAGAAAAATTTAATTGAAACTAACGCAAAAATAAATGCGCTTATAAAGCCTACTACATAAAACCAAAAATGATCCGGATTGATTTGGTCCCAGTTTTTAAATAATGAAAGACCGCTAGCCCCAGCCATAATTGGTACTGCCATAATAAACGTAAAATCCGAAGCCGTTTTATGGTCAAGCCCCAGCATTACCCCACCGGCAATCGTTGCACCAGAACGGGAGAACCCTGGCCATAAAGATAAACATTGAATCATTCCAACTTTAAAAGCTTTACTGTAAGATAACTTATCTAAAGAAGTCACTTTTGGTCGTTTCGGTCCAAATTTATCTGCAATAATCATCCAAAAGGCACCGAGAATTAAACCGACAATCACCGTTTCAACGGCAAATAAATGTTCATCAATAAAATCTTCAAATAAAACTCCGAATATTCCAGCAGGAATAATCCCTACAATGACATGCATTAAATTAAACCGCTTTGAATATTCTTGTCCATCCATTTTATATAATCCTACTAAACTCAGCATCCGTTTCCACATCACTACAACGACCGCTAAAATCGAACCTAGCTGAATGACAATTTTAAATGTATTGGCAGAGCCTTGTCCTAAAAATTCCGTCGTTTTTAGCCATAAATCATCCACGATAATCATATGTCCTGTGGATGAAACCGGCGCAAACTCCGTCATCCCTTCAACAAAACCAAGGATGAGTGCTTTTAGTAATTCAATTAATTCCATGTATCTTTATTCTCCTCTTTCTTATTCAATTGATATTTCATAACCTTTCCATCTGCCTATTCTTTAAAACGTACTATGTATTTTTTGGTTGCCCATACCCTAACTCTTTTATAGAATATTTTATCGCCTAAAAAAGTATACCACTTGAAACTAAGAAACAAAAATGAAAGAAAGAGGTTGGGACAAAAGTAAAAACTCATCATTTTCTCTTAAAAGAAAATGATGAGTTTTTGATATTAAACTGAA
>JAAYHP010000288.1 GCA_012735355.1 Lysinibacillus sp.
CTTTTTACTTCTCAAAAAGATTACCAGATTACCTCTCTGAGGAAGAAAGAAATTACCTTATAAAAATTAAGGATTATCTATTCATTCAAGTTAATACCCCCATAGAATTAGCATGTCTCTTAAAACTGAGCCTTAGAGGGTATGAACAAACTATAATCTATTTACCAGAATTAAAGGTGATTGCTTGGGTAAATGAATTAATAGTTTCTCTATATTATCAAGATGAAAAATCTAGAAAGCTTATTGAGATGATTACTACAACTGAAGGATTATATTTAAGAAAAAAATAAGTATTATTTATTATTTGAACTATTTTTTAAATGCCATCTAACCTATTTTCATATATAATTGCAGAGGCAGCTGCCCAGAAAGTGAAATGGTCCCTATTAAATAAATAGATAAAAAATCATCTCTCATTAATAGATGGCTTTTTATTATGACTCTTCAATATGTGGTGTTGGTGAGAAAAACCAGCACCAATTTTTTGTAAAAAGGAAGGGACTGTCCAGAAAGTCAATCACTTTCTGAACAGCCTCAATTTTTATATTAATATTCTCTTAAAAAACTTTTCTCTTGTTATGGTAACATCAAAATATCATCATCCTTATCACAAGGAAGGAGTGGAATGTCAACATTAAATTGAACAATATTTATAAGGGTTGGCCTAGTTTAAGAATTCTTGCTCTCCTTAAAAATTTCTTATGTTCCAAGTGGCTTGACATGGAGCCTCTACGGGCATGACTCTCGAGCCAAGGAACCAGCTTTATAATATGGCTGGCTCTGCCAATCAAGGCAGTCATGCCCACCTCTCCATGTAAAGCCTTTCTTCAATTAGATGTTTTCTTATCCCTTGCTTTGCCCATATTTTTGCTTATACTCTACTGGTGTTAAATAACCTAATGTTTCATGAATTTGTATGTGATTGCACTAGTTAACATGATCCCACATTTCGATGGTGAGTTGTTCAAGTGTTTGGAAGGTTTTCTGATACACAAATTCAATTTTGAAACTTTTAAATGTTGCTTCTGCTACGGCATTGTCATATGGACATCCTTTGGTACTTAAAGATCGCTGGATACAAAATGTTTCAATTGCTTCAACGATTAATTGATTGTTAAATTCTGAACCACGATCTGTATGGAATAATTGGACATTCATTAAATTCCCTTGAATGCTACTTAACGCCTTATAGACTAAGTTGGTATCTTTGTTTAGTCCTACACTTGTACCTACAATTTCCCTATTGAACAGGTCGACAAATAAACATACATAGTTCCACCTTTTTCCGACACGTACGTATGTTAAATCACTGACCAGTACAGAGAGTTTCTTTTCTTGTTGAAATGCTCGGTTTAAAATATTGGCGATTTTGGCTTCATTACTTTGTTTTTTCGGTGGTTTGTAATAGGCAACCGTATAGTTTGACACCAAATTTAACTGCTTCATGATTCGACCAATTCGGCGACTTGAAACAATCTTTTCTTTCTTTTCTAATTCTTTTTTGATTTTACGAGTACCATAGTTATTGCGACTTTGCTTAAAAATCTTGTAAATAAGCTTCTTCAGCCTGTCTTTCTTCATCTTCACGTTTCTTTATGTGATGATAATAGGTACTTCTTGGAATTAGTAGGACGTCACACATTGTGACTGTCGCTTCGCTTTCGTCACATAAAACATTTGCTGATACCGAATGTATTTGATAATTTAATTTTGAGCCATTTTTAAGGCTTTCGATTACATATAAAATGAGCCACCCTATTTCCAATTTTTATCTTCCCTCTTAAGATTGAGTAATTCCGAATACTCAATCGAAGGAGAGATAAAAAAGGATGATTAAGATGGCTCAATTTCATATTATCAAATATCTATATGAGGTAGAAGGTTTATCTCAACGAAAAATAGCTAATAAACTTGGCATCTCAAGAAATACTGTAAGTAAATATTTGAAATCGAATCAGCCACCAACCATTATTCAACGTGAAAAGTCCTATGGAAAGAAGGAATTCTCAAGTGAAACGAAACGAATATTGCCTATTATCGATCAATGGCTTGAAGAAGATTTCAAACGATGGGGAAAACAGAGACATACAGCTGCGAATATTCATCGAAGGCTCGTTCGTGAATATGGTTTTAAGGAGTCTGAATCCAACATTAGAAAAATTGTGAGAGAACGCAAGAAAGTACTACAAGAAGTCTTCATTCCACTTGAATTCCAACTCGGCCACCAATTCCCATTCGACTGGGGAGAGGCGGATATTATTCTTCAGGGTAAAAAACGACGCGTTTTCCTCTTTTACGCTCAACTTTCGGCAAGTCGTGTACGTTTTGTCAGAGCGTATCTCCACGAAAAACAAGAGGCTTTCTTAGATGGCTTTGTTCATGCGTTTGAATTTTTTGGAGGTATCCCTACAGAAGGACTCTTTGATAATTTAAAAACATCTGTGCAGAAAATTCTTCAAGGAAGAAATCACTTAGAGCAGGAATCATTTCTGGCTTTACAAACCCATTATCTCTTTAAAGCAGAATTCTGTAATCCTAGCTCAGGTAATGAAAAAGGACGAGTTGAAGGTTCCGTTGGTTATGTACGAAGAAATGCTTTGGTGCCTGAACCTGAAGTTCAATCGATTGAAGAATTTAATGAATACTTATTCCATTGGTGTTTGGAAGATGCTAAGGAAAGAAAAGTTCCTCATTCCAACGAATTAGTTGTTGAAATGTGGGAAAAAGAAAAAGAATACCTTCATCCTCTCCCAGAACAACGATTTGAAGCCTGTAGGCTTGTTTCTCCCATTAATAAAACATTAGAAACCTATGATTTTAGCTTAATGCCCAGTTTAAACAAAAATCGATTGATGAAACTTGCAAAAGGTGAGTTTGTGGAAAGGAAAGAGAATATTATTTTCTTAGGCAATAGTGGTACTGGTAAAACTCACCTCGCAATCGCTCTTGGGATGGAAATGATTCTGAACGGCTACAAAGTAAAATTTACAACTGCCTACGAATTAGTGGAACAATTACTCATCTCCAACGACGAACATAAGCTAGGTGCATTTGAAAACAAGTGGCTCAAATATGATGTAATCATCGTGGATGAATTAGGGTATGTTCCGTTTTCTAAGATTGGAGTCGAATTACTGTTTCAGTTCTTTTCCAATCGTTATGAACGTGGCAGTGTAATGATTACAACTAATCTAGAATTCTCTGAATGGACAAATCTGTTTGGTAATGAAAAAATTACGACTGCATTACTAGATCGCTTAACTCATAAAGCACATATCCTTTTGCTTAATGGTGAACCCTATCGTTTCAGAGAAAGTTTAAAACATCGAAAAACAGAAGAATAATAATCAATCCACAAGGAGTGAGAGGATAATGTCCCTCTCCAAGGCATGATCTCCTCACTCCAAATTCTCCATTTTGTAAATTTCATTCAGTAAGTGGCTCAATTTTATATTGACAAAAACAATTAAATCTCCCATGGTGACAAAATATACTTGATATCCTTTTTCAATCGCTTCAATTCCCAAACCAACCGATAATAATGTTTTTCCCGCTCCTGGCGGACCAAGCAAGATGATATTGTAAGTTTGTTCAATCCACTGATACTCCCGGAGCTGTTTTAACTGACGTTCTGTAATCGCTGTTTGCTCGTTTATATCAAACGTTTCGATCGGTTTATGGAATGGAAAACGAGCCCAGTTTAATCGCTTTTGAATACTTTTTTCTTCGCGCCTTTTTAATTCAAATGTAGTCAGCTCCTCTAAAAATTCTAAATATGTCCATGAGGATTGCTCTGCTTTGCGAAGGAGCTCGGGGAGCTCCTCCGCTGTCTCTGCTAACCGCAATTGTTTAAAGGCTTGTTGAATTTCCGTGACACTCTTACTCATGCATATTTCCTCCCATTCGTTGAATGTAGTCCTTCAAATCTCTTGTTTCTACAGGTATTGAAACAGAGGTGGCGGATGCTACATGAATTTTGGGAATGGGATGCAATTGTTGCCGTTTTAAATAATCCACAACATCACGAAAGGCATTCGCACTATACAATTTTTCACCCATACACTTCTCAAGTGCAGCTGAAATCCATTGGGGATTCTCTTCGGCTACTTTTTTTAATAAAAGTAATTGGTCACGGCGATAACGCCCATAAATATGACAAATTTCCTCAATATACTGTTTTGCTTTTTCTTCTCTTTGAAAAAGGTTCAATACATGTCGTTTAAGTGCTTCTATTGATTTAGAACGATCTCTCGTATGATTCGTATTTTTAATCAGCTTTCCTTTTTCTGAACTAATTGTATGTTTGGCAAGAATCTCACCTGTAGTTGAGTTTACTATGATTAGTTGTTGCCCGTTGATTTGTAGCTTCACTTGAGGACACTTCGTGTATGTGCCAATCGGCACTGAATATCGATTCGATTGAAAACGAATCGTGTTGTCCTTATTCACATTCCTTGTTATAATTTCTGTAGGGTTGCTTTCAACTTCTGAAAGCGGTGAAGAGATTTTTCGTAAGTGTTGCTTTTCCAGGAGAAACACTTCGAAAGGTCTCTTTTTTATGGTTTGATGCACTTTGTAATTACCCGTTCGTTCTAGCCATTTCCACGCTTTTTCATTCCAATCTTCAATCGTTGAAAAAACACGATGAAGAGCGAAATTCTTTTTCACATACTTCACTACATTTTCAATTTTTCCTTTTGATTCTGGATCAGCCTTTCTACAAAGGTAAACCTTAAATTTTCGTTCCTTTACATACTTTTGAAATTCTTTTGTTAAAATAATGTCTCCTGCATTTTCATTCACTGCAATTAGATTGTCTTGACCATAAACAATTTCTTCGGTTACTCCTTCAAAAAATCGAAATGCATTTTCATGACAACGAATGGTATCCTGTGTAGTAAAAGGACGGTCCTGCCACTCCATATACTTTTGCCGAGAATGAGCCAACACAAAGGCAATAAAATAAAGCTTTATTTCTTTTTTCTGAGTGTTTTTCTGAATTGTTTGGCCCCAATCAACTTGCATCTGTTTGCCTGGTGGTTGCTCGACAACTGCTTCGTATTCTCTAGGTTCATTTGTTTTTTCAATATGATAGATTTCTCTCATTTCATTGACATATCTTCGAACAGTGCTTTCTCCAACTACAATGTCAGGAAACCTTTCTTGAAGCCAATCTAAAATTTGCGCTCCACTGATACTTGGATATTCTTGTAACCAATTCACAATCCAATCCCGATAGGGATCTAATTTTTTCTTTCGCTCAATTGGACCAAATTCTTCACCCGCTTCTTCAAATGTCATACTTAAATACTTATAAACTGTATTACGAGAAATTTTGGCTCACGTTAAAAATTTAAATTTCAGCGGTATCAGCTTTCTCATAAAAACAACCCTCTTCCCGAAAGCGAGAAGAGGGTTTGAAAACGTCGATAAATTAACGTTTTGAGAATTGTGGTGCGCGACGAGCGCCTTTAAGACCGTATTTTTTA
>JAAYHP010000289.1 GCA_012735355.1 Lysinibacillus sp.
GCTAAGAATCCACATCTAGTGGTTCCTAGCTTTCTTGAAATAAATTCTATTAGCGAAAAGTTTTAATTGCCTAATTTGTTATGAAAATAAGCCTCCTACAAAACCAGTAATGCCTCCCCAAAGATTACTGAAGAAATTACCAATTCCTTGGAAAAACAGTGAGATAAACCCTGCTCTTTCTACATCGCTTGTCGTCACTACATCTACAGCTATTTCTTTTCCATCGATAAAACCATAATCTGACCCTTCCGATCTCTCGACGACTACTTTTCCTACAACCGTTCCTTTTTCTACTTCCGCTTCAAGGGATTCTTTCTCCAGCAATAATTTAGGCTTGTACAAATCCTTTTCTGAAGATTTTACCATCATTGAAATAGGTTCTTTTACTGCAATTTCAACTTCTTTCTCTTTCCCTTTAATAACTTCAATTGTTTCTTTTCCTTCTACAGCAAAATCAGCTGGAACAATTTCTTGTTTTGAGAATTGTCCAAATCCATAATCGAACAACTTAGCAGTTGCATCAAAACGAGCTTTATATGAACCGACACCGTTAGAATCAACCGCATTCATTACTACTGCAATTAAACGAGTACCGTTTCTTTCAGCAGTTCCTGTGAAACAGAAACCTGCTAATTCCGTTGTACCAGTTTTTAATCCGTCGACACCTTCATATTCATACACTAATCCTGGTAACATAAAGTTCCAGTTAGCCATATGAATTGCATCATCAGTACCTTCACGGAATATTTTTTTCGGAATACTCGCTGTTTCCAACACTTCTGGGTAATCTTTTAATAAGTGATAAGCTAGTTTCGCAACAGCACGAGCAGGCATCACATTTTCATCTTCTTCACCTGTGCCTACTGGATGCATACCCATTAAGCTAGAGTTGTTTAATCCTGTAGTATTAACGAATTTATACCCTTCAAGACCTATCTCTTCTGCCTTTTTATTCATTAATTTTAAAAATTCCGTTTCCGTTCCAGCAACTGTTTCAGCAATGGCAACTGTCGCAGCGTTTGCAGAGTAAATAACCATAGCTTCATATAATTCTCGTATTGTGTACGTTCCATCTGCTCTTAATGGAACGTTACTTAGAGCCCTGTTTTGAGACAGTTTATATGTATATTCATTAACGCGATACTCCTGATCCCACGTTACCGTACCTGCCTTAATCGCATCTAATAAAATATACTCTGTCATCATTTTTGTCATACTAGCAATGCCAAGGGGAGTATCAGCATTTTGCTCGTATAAAATTTTACCTGAATCTGCATCAATTAATATTGCAGCTCCTACATTTAATCCTAAATCTGTTTCCGCACTCGTTTGTGGTGTCGAAACAAACATGCTTAATAACAGAATCGGAATCAAAAGTGCGCTAATCAAAGATGTCTTCCTTACTGTTTTCACTTATTGTTACCTCCAACTTTTTATTTCATCTTCGCTCATTTTACCACATATAGTGACCTCCGTGTGTGAAGAACAAGAAAAAACACTCTTACAACATCTACCTTGACGTTGTAAGAGTGTTTAGGTTTCATGCAATTATTGAAGTGAATAGTTTGGAGCTTCTTTAGTAATTTGCACATCATGTGGATGAGATTCACGAAGCCCCGCACCAGTCATGCGAACAAATTGTGATTTTTCACGTAAATATTCTAAGTCTGGCGCTCCACAATAGCCCATACCTGAACGTATTCCTCCAACTAATTGTTCAACTGTATCAGAAAGCGGTCCTTTAAATGGAACGCGACCTTCAATACCTTCAGGAACAAGTTTTTTTGCATCTTCTTGGAAGTAACGGTCTTTTGAACCTTGTTCCATTGCTGCAAGGGATCCCATACCACGGTAAACTTTGAAACGTCGGCCTTGGAAAATTTCTGTTTCCCCAGGAGATTCTGTAGTACCTGCAAGAAGTGATCCAAGCATTACAGCATGTCCACCTGCCGCAAGAGCTTTAACGATATCTCCAGAATATTTAATTCCTCCGTCAGCAATAATTGTTTTACCATATTCTCGAGCAACTGTAGCACAATCATAAATAGCTGTAATTTGTGGTACACCTACACCAGCAATAACACGAGTTGTACAAATTGAACCAGGGCCAATACCAACTTTTATAACATCTGCACCTGCTTCATATAATGCGCGAGTCGCTTCTCCTGTTGCAACGTTTCCAGCAATAATATCTAAATTTGGATACATTTCACGGATTTCTCGAACTGTATTAATTACGCCTTCAGAGTGACCATGAGCTGTATCAATAACAACAACATCAACTTGAGCTTCCACTAACTTTTGAACCCGAGCTTTCGTATCTTTCGTTACACCAACTGCAGCACCAACAACTAAACGTCCAATGCTATCTTTTGCTGCATTTGGAAACTCGATTACCTTCTCTATATCTTTTATTGTAATTAACCCTTTTAATTTTCCTTCGTCATCAACAATTGGTAATTTTTCGATTTTGTATTTTTGAAGAATTTTTTCTGCTTCCTCTAACGTCGTCCCTACAGGAGCAGTAATTAAATCTTCTTTTGTCATTACTTCTTCAATTTTTAAAGAGTAATCAGAAATAAAACGTAAATCACGGTTTGTAATAATACCAACTAATTTTTGTTCTTCTTCATTATTTACAATTGGAACCCCTGAAATGCGATATTTCCCCATTAAATGTTCAGCATCATATACTTGATGTGTTGGTGTTAAAAAGAATGGGTCTGTAATAACTCCATTTTCCGAACGTTTTACCTTTTCTACTTCTTCAGCCTGTTCTTCAATAGACATATTTTTATGAATAATACCGATTCCGCCTTGGCGTGCAATAGCAATAGCCATTTTTGATTCTGTTACAGTATCCATTCCAGCACTTATAATAGGAATATTTAGTTTAATTTTAGGCGTCAATTGTACTGATAGATCTACTTCTTTAGGTAATACTTTTGAATGGGCTGGTATTAATAATACATCGTCAAATGTTAAACCCTCTTTGGCAAACTTCGATTCCCACATTTCAATAAATTCCTCCTAGTTCAAAACGAATATTAATAGTAAGATTATCAACATGTTTCTTCAGTGTCAAGAATCTAATAAATAGAAAGAGAATTCGGATTATTGTAACATTTATTCCTTCTAAATTTTCTTTTTTAATTTTTTGGAGTCCTTTCAATATAAACTAACATTAGCCTTATTTTGCACTTTCAAAGAGTTATTATGAATGAAATTTAAATATTTGTTCTTCTTTGAAATACTTATCTAAATATTGGTGACTAGGAATTATCACTTTTTGTCATCGTTATTATACTAAATATACCTTCGTTCCTCTTCCCCTTAGAAGTTCCTTCGGTCTTTGAACCTCAGGTTATTTTCCTTTGATAAAACACTACTTAGTCGTGATGTTCCATTTGAAAAATATTCGTCCTACTCTTGCAGGGAATCCCCAACTACCATCGGCGCTAAACTGCGAAGTACTAGACTTAGAATTTCTACGTCAGCTTCGGTGGTACGGTGCTCACGTACCTAGTACGCTGCGCTCCGTTCCACCTCGCTTCCTTGAACTTCTTGGCC
>JAAYHP010000290.1 GCA_012735355.1 Lysinibacillus sp.
ATTTTCTCTTAAAAGAAAATGATGAGTTTTTGATATTAAACTGAAAATTGATTTTCGTTGCATATCATTTTTTTACTATGCTTCTTCACTGATTCTTAATTAAATTAGCTATATGTCCCAACCTCTTTTTATGCTATTTTGCTAGTTTTGTTCTGCTAAAAGTTCGCTTACTGTCACAAATTCATAGCCTTCTTGTTGTAAGTAGATTAATACGCTCTCTAAACCATCTGCAGTAGATTGATGAATGTCGTGCATTAAAATAATTGCCCCGTCATGTAAGTTGGCTTTTACAGCTGGTAACAGTTTGTTTGGATCGCGATGCTTCCAATCGTAAGTATCAATTGTCCACATAATGACTGGTACATCAATTAGGCTATCAACATGTTGGTTTTTAGCGCCATAAGGAGGTCTAAACACCGTTGGATACTCGCCTATGACATCAAAAATAATTTGATCGGTATGGTCGACTTGCCATTGGACTTGGGAAGTTGACTGTTTCGTTAATTCTGGATGGTTGTATGTATGGTTACCGATTTCATGACCACGACTTACTACTTCTTTAGCGATGTCTGTATGTTTTTCCACTTGTTTGCCGAGCATGAAGAAGGTTGCTTTTGCATCGTATTTTTCAAGGGTATTCAAAATTTGCATTGTCACTTTTGGATGTGGACCATCATCGAAAGTTAACGCAACTTTCTTTTTATTTTCTTTAGGAGTGACAATCGTTACTTCGCTTTTTTCTTCACTTTGGAAAACGGATGCTAAAATAGGATTCAAGTAAGAGATTGGTAGAGTCACAGTTGGCGAACCAACGTCTTTTACAGCTACTTCACCTTGGTTAAAATAAAATACAATCGCATTATCAATAAGTGCAAAACGGTTAAACTTTTCCCAAAGTGGGGAAGTGGCGTTTTGCAGTTGGTCGTTAAAAATTGAATTATTGTAATGGCGCACTAGTTCAGCACGAATCACTTTGGCTAAAACATCTAAATGACCAACATCATAATTCAATAATGCCCGAGATTGTACAATTTCTCCAGTTTCTTTATGAAAGACGATCGTTTTAAAAGATTCATCGTACGAAAATCGATTCAAAGTAGAGAGAGTTTTAAATATGACGGAGTAATATTGGTTATTATATTCGTGAATTTCTGAAGTAATATCTAGATGACCTATCGTCTTTACTTTATTTTTCTGGTTTTTTGTAGTTAATGCAGTTATGTAGCTATTTTTTGAGTCTTCTATGTATTTCTTAATTTCTTCATTCACCGAATCAAAAGGTGTTTTTGGATATTGTAAAGAATATGGTATTAAGCTGTTCATGGATGTTTCTGAAACGATTTGAATCTCCGGGAAACTGGAATTTGTGATATCAATAAGAGAGGGAATCTCTACATTTGGATTAGCTGTTGCAGCAACAGTTGTCTTTTGAAATTTAAATTGACCTGTTATTGAAATAGTGATAATGATAATAGCAGTTAAAGTAATAATAGAACTAATCAATAAAAAGTCGATCATTGCACTGCGATTAGACTTACGGTGCCTCATTTTTTAGACTCCTCTCTTAAAAATAATTTAATCTTTTTATCATTAAGAACTTGAGATTTACACTTCTGTTCGGTAATATTGCAAGGAAGAAAGGAAGAACTTAACAATGATATACAATGAACAAAAGGATGATTTGGCGTTAGATTGTTTATTGTTAGCAGGGCAAATTATGATGGAAAGCGGGGCTGAAACCTATCGAGTGGAAGATACGATGATCAGGATGGCCCATTCTCAAAATTTAGATGCCCAAAGCTATGTTACGCCAACGGGAATTATTTTGACCCTTGGAAAACAGCAAAAGACGAAAATTATATCGATTGCTTCCCGCATAACAGATTTGCACAAAATTGCGAAAGTTAATAATATTTCTAGGAAACTTACACTTAAAATAATAACATTAGAAGAGGCGTATGACGAGTTAAGATTAATACAAAAAACAAATTATTTTTTACCATTTTATTTGCAAATTTTTATGGCCGCAGTATCAAGCGCTTGTTTTTTAATTTTATTTAAAGGGACGTACTTTGATATGCCCGCAGCTTTTGTCGCTGGTGGTGCTGGTTACTCAGCTCTTTTATTTATACAAAAGCTAACGAAGGTAAAGTTCTTCTCTGAATTCTTTGCATCTTTTATTATTGCTCTCTCTGCCTTTTGTGCAGTGTATTTCGGCTATGGATTGGAAATAGATAAAATTATCATCGGTGCCGTGATGCCCCTTGTTCCAGGAGTATTAATTACGAATGCGGTTCGAGATATGATTGCAGGGCACTTAACAGCAGGTATTGCGAAAGGTACAGAAGCGTTACTAACGGCTTTTTCCATTGGATCAGGTGTTGCTGTCGTATTGGTATTTATTTAAGGAGTAGTGGTCATGGACTATATTATTCAATTTATCTTCAGCTTTTTTGCAACGGCAAGTCTTTGTGTCATTTTTAATGCCCCTACAAGAGTGATTCCTTATTGTGGTTTAGTAGGAGCTCTTGGCTGGATAATTTTTTATACGACGATGGAATTAAAAATGCCGGAAGTAACCGCATATTTTTTAGGTGCATTCGTTGTAGCAATTTGTGCTCAAGGGTTTGCGAGAAAGTTGAAAACGCCGATGATTGTATTTATCGTTTCAGGTATTATTCCGCTCGTTCCTGGGGGACTCGCCTATAATACGATGCGTTATTTTGTAGAACAAAATTATGCTTTAGGGTTAGAAATGGGTATTCGAGCCTTTTTAATTTCTGGAGCTTTTGCCATGGGGATTGTGTTTTCTGAAGTAATCTTTCAATTGTTTGTGCATTTTGTGAAAAACGGTATAACTTCCATGCAATCTTTTGATCGAAATAAAAGAGGACAGTGAACGTGTTTTACATAAATTAGGCTACTCAGAAAATTGGTTTGAGTAGCCTTTTAGTTGTTACGCTTTCGCCATATGCTCGATTTCTTCAGCAGTAACAGCTTTACTAATTAAGAAACCTTGAATAGCATCACATTCGTATTCTTCCAATAGCTGTTTCTGTTCTTCTGTTTCGACTCCTTCAGCAATAACAGTTAAATTCATCGATTTTCCAAAGTTAACAATACCATTAATTAATCGTTGGTTTTTATCCGATTGGGTTAATGATTGAATAAACGTTTGGTCGATTTTTAACACTTGAATAGGTAATAGCTGCATGTATCGGAAGGAAGCGTAACCTGTACCGAAGTCGTCCAATACGAAAGTGATTCCTTCCTCTTCTAATCTACGCATTTGTTGGATAATTGATGTTTCCGCTTCTGCTTCTAATGCGAATTTTTCTGTAATTTCTAGTTTGATTAATTCGGCAGGGCAGCCAGTTTTCATCAATGTATTTAATATGAATTTCGCCATATTTTTATCCCTAAATTCACGTACCGATAAGTTAATACCAACTTTTAAATTAAAACCTTGTTGATACCAAGTCGCTGCTTGTTTACAAGCTTCTTCAATCATAAAGGAACCGATGTCGTTAATTAAGCCTGTTTCCTCAGCAATTGGGATTAATTCATCTGGGCTTACGACGCCAATTTGTTCATCGTCCCAACGCACTAAAGCTTCGACTGCATTAATTTTTCCTGTTTTCAAGTCCATTTGTGGTTGATATAAAACTTTTAAGTTATGTTGATCTAAGGCTAATAATAGTCGTTTTTCGATGATGGACTTCCGGTTTAATGCTTTATGGGTTGCTTCAGAAAGAGATAATATATTGTCGCCACCAGCATCTCGAACGTTGGCAATCGTAGCAAGGGATGCGTTCATTAATTGGGTAAAGTTCGATTGGTCTTGCGGTGAACGGGTAATGCCTCCGCTCACTGTAATCGGCATTGCACGGTTACCGATGTAGATAGGATTTTGTTTTAAATACGTTAAGAAACCTTGTATAAACCATTCCCCTAGAGGTGTAATAACGACAAAATCACTTTCGTTGATGCGAGCTAGTAAACTATCTTGGAAGTAAATTTTTAATCGCTTTGTAAACTCCATAATTAAATTGTTTTCAAGTTGAGTATTATGTAGCTCTTTTAACGTATAAAACTTATCAATACTCAAATAAACGAAATAAAAACGTTGTTCTTCAGCAATCATTTCTTTTACGGTGTTCTCAAGACGATGTACATTCATTAAGCCCGTTTCTGCATCAACATAGGCGATTCTTTCTAACTTTTGTTGCAATTCTTTTTCGTACGTAATGTCTTGTTCAATTAATACGTAACGATATTCTTCATCCTTTTGAGAATAAGTTGGAATCGCCGTTAAATGTACCCAGTAAGTTACACCATTTTTAGAGATTTTTTGAACATCACCTTGCCAAATGTTCCCGGAAGTTAATGTGTTCCAAATGTTTCTAGTTATTTCTTGGCTTTCTTCCGTTTCAGGGAAAAGCTGCCAGAATGTTTTTCTAAGTATGCGTTTAGGTGTCCATTTACTCGTTTTTAAGAACAAAGAATTACAATTTATGATAAAACCGTCTTGATCTATAGTAACCATCATAAAGGATGAAAGTAGACCGTTTTTTAAATCTGTTAATTCTTGATTTGAATAGTTTATTTGTGAAAATTGTTCTTCAAGCAAGCAATGAATAACGATGCATTGTTTATTGTTCAAGGTAGATGGAATTACAATGATGTCAGCGTTGATAAGAGATTCCGCTTTATTTACCATTTGTATTTGGTTTATTCGAAGAAATTGTTCTGCATTCAAAATCTGTTGCCAAGTATCTTCAGATAAAGTAGATAATAAGTAGTTTTTTATTAAATCTTTACTATGAAAGTCTTGGGCAGAATATCCGAAAAGTTGCTCGCACGAATTATTGTAAATGATAATTTGTCCATTTGTATCAAGCGCAAAAGAAGGGAACGGAGCTTTCAATAGTAGATTTTCAACGTAATTGTAATTTTTATTACGGCTCATCCTTTTTGTCTCCTTGCATATCGTAATTTTATACTATTTATTATAATTAATTCGTAGCAAATAGTCATTATTATTGATTGATAATTTTTTGACGGTAATATGAAGTGAATCTATATTCCTAAAAAACAGTAAAAAAGTGTAATTTGTTATTTGGGATTGATAAAATACATGAAGGATGTTTTCATAATGGACCATTTAAAAGGGATTATATTAATTGTCACCGGCTCAATGTTGTGGGGGGCAACGGGGCCATTAACGGAGTGGCTCCTTCAAAATACAGAGATGTCCGTAAATTTCTTGCTCACAGTTCGGTTGTTAATTGCAGGTGTAGGAATTTTATTGTTTTTGCAAATAGCCAATAAATCAATCTTTAACATTTGGAAATCAAAGTATTGGATTATTCAATTAGTAATTTATAGCATTATTGGCATGTTGGGGATTCAGTATTCCTTCACGACAACAATACATAAAAGTAATGCGGTTTTTGCAACGTTATTACAGTTTTTAGGACCGATATTTATCGTTGGATTTACATCGTTAAAGCTTAAACAATGGCCGCCTCGGTATCAAATCATCGGAATTTTAGGTACATTTGTTGGCTTATTTTTACTGTTAACGAATTTAAAGTTCAATCAATTGTTAGTGAGCAATGAGGCGATTGTTTGGGGCTTTATTTTAGGTATTACCTTTGCCTTTTATACGTTGTATCCTGTGCGTCTTATGGCGGAGTGGGGGGTTTTACTTGTTGTCGGTTGGAGCATGTTTATAGGTGGAATTTTATTAGGAACTGGGTCGGTTATATGGCAAAGTGAAGATTGGTCTTTGCTTGTAGATTGGAAGATATGTCTTTTGTTGGCTAGCCTTATTTTCTTTAGTACAATTGCTTTCGTTATGTTTTTGAGCAGTATGAAATATATTAGTCCGGTATTAACGAGCGTATTATCGACAGTGGAGCCATTAACAGCGATGGTGATTTCTTTTATTGTGTTTTCTACATCTTTTGGCGGTTGGCAATTAGTTGGAATATTCTTTATGCTTATATGCGTAACATGGATTTCTGTTGCGAGTGAAAAAGCAGAAAAATACAAAAAGAGTTAAGTTTGTGAACGAATTGCAACATGAATTTTTGAAAAGCAAGATGTTGTGGATCGGGGTGGACTTGTGAAAAAAGTTTTTTCTTATTTAAAACCATATAAATGGATGGCGGTAGTGGCGCTAAGTTTAATGCTTGTGGAACTGTTAGCGGAGCTAGTGCAGCCTTTAATTATCGCCAAAATTATCGATGATGGTATCGTTGTGGAAGATTTGAATGTGATTTGGTTTTGGGGAGCTGTGCTATTGGCATTAGCTATATTTGCATTTTTGAGCGGAGTGCTGAATACATATTTTTCCTCTCACGTGGCGCAAAGCTTTGCTTACGATTTGCGCAATGCACTATTTAGCAAGATTCAATCTTTTTCTATGGCCACTTATTTGAAGTTTCCCACATCTGGCTTAATTACTAGGCTGACGAGCGATGTGCAGCAAGTGCAAATCATTTTATTTATGAGTTTGCGCATTATGATACGAGCACCTTTATCGGTTTTATTAAGCTTGATATTGGTGTTTTTTGTAAATGTAAAAATGGCAATGTTTCTCTTGATTGGTACACCAATTCTGCTGATATTTTTATATTTTATCGTAAAAAAAGGGAGCTTGTTATTTGGAGAAGTTCAACGGCGGGTTGATCGGGTGAACCGAGCGTTGCAAGAAAGTTTGCAAGTCCTTTATTTAGTGAAAGCCTATATGCGAAATTCTTATGAAACAGAAAAGTTTGAGCAAGTGGCTGAGGATTTAAAAAGGGATACGATGAAAGCTTTGCGAACGATGGAATTGATGATGCCTGTCATGACTTTTGTGCTCAATGGAAGTTTACTTCTTGCCCTTTGGTTTGGTGCAAAGGAAGTGATGATGAATGAGGCGCAAGTAGGGGAATTGGTAGCCGTTGTGAATTATGCGATGCGAATTACTGGCAACTTTGCGATGTTTGCCTTTATTTTGAACGGTTTTTCCCGCGCGAAAGCGTCTAGTGAACGAATGGCAGAGATTTTAATGATTGAAGATGGATTGGAAAATATAGAAGGGAACAGTAGCGAAGAAGAGATGGACGACAAAGGTACGATTCGATTTTCTAGTGTATCCTTTGCTTATCCAAATCGTGAGAATAAGGTTTTAGAAAATATTACTTTTGAAGTGGGAAGCGGAGAGAAGCTTGCCATTATGGGAGCAACGGGAGCAGGAAAGTCAACTCTCTTAAGTTTAATTCCACGGTTTTACGAAGCTTCTGAAGGAGACATTTTCGTCAACGGACGCAAAATTAAAGATTGGTCGCTTAAGGAATTGCGTTCTGTCATCGGTTACGTTCCGCAGAAGGCCCTCCTCTTTACTGGGTCCATTGAAGAGAATGTGAAATGGGGAAAAAGAGATGCGACTTATGATGAAATCACGTCTGCTACTAAGAAAGCGCAAATTCATAGTGCGGTGGAGCGATTCCCAGAAAAATATGCAACGCGGGTAGGACAAAAAGGTGTGAATTTATCTGGTGGCCAAAAGCAACGTCTATCCATCGCAAGGGCTTTAATTCGGAAGCCAGAAATTTTGATTTTAGATGATAGTACGAGTGCCCTTGATGTGAAAACGGAAAACAAACTTTGGGAAGCTTTGAAAGAGAGTCAAGCAACGATGCTTGTAGTGACGCAAAAAGTGAGTACAGCCCAAGGAGCAGACCGGATTTTATTGTTGGATGAAGGTCGAATTGCTGCCATTGGTACCCATGATGAGCTGTTGAAGACAAGCGAGCTTTACAAGGAAATCGCTATGTCCCAGCAGGAAAAGGTAGGTGAGGAATGATGGAATTCTTAAAAAAACCTTTCGGATATGAGCCGGTTTTGAGGAAAGAAGATTTGAAGAAGGGAGCAGGAAAGCGAAAAGGTCCAAGGGCGAACGACTGGAAAAATACCCTTCTTCGCATTTGGAAAATCGTTGATGAACAAAGAGGTTTGCTTCTTGCAGTCTTCTTTATGGTGATTGTTAGTGCGATTGCTTCCTTACTAGGTCCTTTTCTGATTGGGAAAATGATTGATGAATACGTCATTCCGATGGATATAAATGGCATGTTTACGATGATTCTTTTTTTAGTAGGGATCTATCTCGTCTATGCGGTAACGTTATTTTTACAAAATTATTGGATGGTAGGGATTGCCCAGTCAGCGGTTTATAAAATGAGAACGGGAGCTTTTGGGCATTTATTAAAGCTACCCCTTTCCTATTTCGATAAAAGACAGCATGGAGAGATTATGAGCCGTTTGACGAACGATATTGAAACGGTGAGCTCCACATTAAATACATCCTTTATTCAAGTGTTCTCAAGTATATTGACGCTAGTTGGTACTGTTGGCGTTATGCTTTATTTAAGCCCGCTTCTCACATTGATTACGATGATTGTTATTCCGTTAATGTTTATGGCGATGCGCTGGATTACGAACCGAACGAGCAAATTGTTTAAAGAGCAACAGTCGGCACTCGGAGAACTAAACGGAATGATTGAGGAAACGATTTCAGGTCAAACGATTGTAAAAGCTTTTTCTCAAGAGGAAGAAGTGAAAAAGGAATTTCGTGAAAAAAGTGATCGTTTAAAGAAAACTGGGTTTTGGGCTCTCGTTTACTCCGGTTTTATTCCGAAAGTGTTTAATTTATTGAATCATACAAGCTTTGCCATCATTGCTGGTATCGGTGGGATTTTTGCTTACTACGGCTGGGTTACGATTGGGACTATCGTGATTTTTACTGAATATGCTCGCCAATTTACCCGTCCATTAAATGATTTGGCGAACCAAATTAATACGGTGTTATCGGCTATTGCAGGAGCTGAACGGGTTTTTGCCATTATGGATGAAAAGATTGAAGACGATGACGGGAAAATTACAGTAGATTATAAAATTCGTGGGGAAGTGGAGTTTCGGAATGTAAGTTTTAAATACGAAACGAAGGAAAAGACGGATACTATTCACGATTTGAGTTTCAAAGTTCATCCTGGGCAGATGGTAGCTCTTGTCGGTCCAACGGGGGCGGGGAAAACGACGACGATGCAACTGATTGCTCGTTTTTACGATGTAGGAAGCGGTGAAATTTTAATTGATGGGGAA